>NZ_JBFOCM010000018.1:0-63855 GCF_040907825.1 Aeromonas sp. s7(2024) | reverse complement strand
TAAGGCAGCGGGTTTTGATCTCGCCATCCCTAGGTTCGAATCCTAGTACCCCAGCCATTTTTCTGTTCTCTTCCACATCAGTGGTCGATAACAAATGGCTATGTAGCTCAGTTGGTTAGAGCATCGCACTCATAATGCGGGGGTCACAGGTTCGAATCCCGTCATAGCCACCATTATTTCTGTTGGGGTATCGCCAAGCGGTAAGGCAGCGGGTTTTGATCTCGCCATCCCTAGGTTCGAATCCTAGTACCCCAGCCATTTTTCTGTTCTCTTCCACATCAGTGGTCGATAACAAACGGCTATGTAGCTCAGTTGGTTAGAGCATCGCACTCATAATGCGGGGGTCACAGGTTCGAATCCCGTCATAGCCACCATTAATATTGCGGAAGTGGCGAAATTGGTAGACGCACCAGATTTAGGTTCTGGCGCCCTAGGCGTGAGAGTTCGAGTCTCTCCTTCCGCACCATTAATAGCAGTACCAAACAGACCAGCTCACGCTGGTTTTTTTGTATCTGAAATTTGCCTCTCCCCAGTTTTTCTCTCGCGCCTCTATTAACCCAGCTCCACGTTAATTCACGTTCACGTCCCTCTTCATTTATTCCGAGCACGCCTTGCTATTCTTGTCTCCCGGCCACAGAAAAGCGGCCCGCAGGCCGCTGGTGCACACATTCATCATCCCGGTTATCAGAACGGGAAGAACCAGGGGATCGCCACCACACTCACCGCCATCACCAACAGGGTGAATGGCACCCCGATACGGATAAAATCGGCAAACTTGTAGTTGCCCGGCCCCAGCACCAGGGTATTGACCGGTGACGAGACCGGCGTCATAAAAGCGGCCGAGGCGGCGATGGCAATGGTCATGGCAAACGGATAGGGTGATACCCCCATCTGTTGCGCCGTGCCCAGCGCAATGGGTGCCATCAGCACAGCAGTCGCGGTGTTGGAGATAAAGAGCCCGATCACCGCGCAGAGGGCAAACAGGCTGGCCAGCATGACCCGCGGCCCCATCTCCCCGACCGCATTGATCAGGCCACCGACGATCAGATCCACCCCGCCGGTTTTTTGCAGCGCCAGCGCAAAGGGGAGCATGCCGACGATGAGGATCAGGGTCGGCCAGTGGATCGACTTGTAGGCACTCTCCATATCGATGCAGCGAAACTTGCCCATCAGCAGACAGGCGATCAGCGCGGCAATCACGTTGGGCACAGGATCGGTCACCATCAGCAGGATCATCACTCCAAGACAAAAGAGGGCATGGATCGCCTGGCTGCGGGCGGGGGCCATCTCATCCACCTCGGCCGGCAACCCCATCAACAGAAAATCGCGGCTATGGGTCTGCAACTGTCTGATGTGGCTCCAGTTCCCTACCACCAGCAGGGTATCCCCCATCTGCAACGGCTCGTCCACCAGCTTGCCTGCCAGTGCCTCTCCGTCGCGGCGCAGCCCCACCACGCTCAGACCATAGCTGGAGCGGAAGGTCACCTCACGCACGCTTTTACCCAGCAGCTTGGACTCAGGGATCAGCGACACCTCGGCCATCCCCACCTCCCGCACCTGATCGGAGAAGTACTCCCCGCGCAGGATCATGGGTTCGAGCCGCGCCTCGCTGCAAAACGCCCGCACATCCACCTCGGGGTCTGACATGTCGATCAGCAGAACATCCTTGGCCTGAAATTCACTGATCCCCGACACCGGCACCATCACCCGGCGAAACTTGCGCCAGCGCTCCACCCCGATGACGTGGGCACCATAACGGGCGCGTAGTTGCAGCTCATCCAGGGTATGGCCAATCAGCGGGGAGTCCGGCCGCAGCGCCAGACGGCGAGCCCGACCGGCCAGCCGGTAGTCTCGGATCAGCTCGCGCAGGGTGCGGCGCCCGGTCTGCTTGCCCTTGCCCTCTTCCCCTTCACCCACCAAGGAGCCACGCACCAGCAGCATGTAGAGGATGCCCAGCCCCAGGATCAGCACGCCCATGGGGGTGAAATCGAAGAACCCGAAACCATGTATGCCGTGGCGCATCAGCTCGCTGTTGACCACCATGTTGGGGGGCGTAGCCACCAGCGTCATCATGCCGCTGATCAGCCCGGCAAAACCGAGGGGCATCATCAGGCGACCGGCCGGGATCCCCATCCGGTTCGCCACGCTCAGCACCACCGGGATAAAGATGGCCACCACCCCGGTGCTGCTCATCACCGCCCCCAGACTCGCCACCGCTACCATCAGCAACACCAGCAGCTTAGTCTCGCTGCTGCCCGCCACCTTCACCAATGCATCCCCCACCTGATAGGCGATGCCGGTGCGCACCAGCCCCTCACCCACCACAAACAGGGCGGCAATCAGAATGACGTTGGGATCGCTAAAGCCCGCCAGCGCCTCCGGCAGGGTGAGGGTGCCGCTCAGCACAAACAGGATGACCACGCCCAGGGCGACCACATCCATCCGCACCTTGTTGGTCATAAAGAGATAGATGGCGCCAGCCAGCAGACAGAGCACCCAGACAAGCTCGGAATTCAATGCAACCTCCTTTTATCACGTGATTCTCCTCCCGAAGAGTGGACTCTATCAGACCACAGCCATGGCGCTATCATCTTGCTACATATCAATAAAGTCCGGCCCATCGGGGCACCATAACCCATCACTGCTGGAATAACCGGGCAGCAGCAGTGATTTCTTTGATATGGGCCAAGCCCGGGGCGGACAAAAGTCCTGCCCCTCCTCCCCCTCACCCCTTAGAATGGCGTCCTCGCATACTTAACCTCATGCCCAAGGATCAGAAAATGAGCATATTCGAGCTGTTCAGCATCAATAACACGCTAGTGACCATCCCGCTGGGTGGCGGCTATGCCATGTCATGGATTGAAGCCATCGGCACCCTGTTCGGGCTGGCCTGTATCTGGTTCGCCAGTCAGGAGAAGACCATCAACTACCTGTTTGGCCTGATCAACGTCAGCCTGTTTGCCATCATCTTCTTCCAGATCCAGCTCTACGGACTGTTGATGTTGCAGCTGTTCTTCTTCTGCGCCAACGTCTACGGCTGGTACGCCTGGACCCGCCCGGCCAACGATCAGGGGGATACCCTGCAGATCCGCTGGCTCAGCAGATCCAAACTGATGGTGACCGCCGCCGTGAGCGTGCTGGCCATCGCTCTGCTGACCCGCTATATCGACCCGGTCTTCGCCACCCTGGCACGCACCTCGGTCTCCCTGCTCAACCTGTTTGGTGCCAACCTTGCCATCCCCAAGCCCTCCCCCGATGCCTTCCCGTTCTGGGATGCCACCATGACGGTGCTCTCGGTGGTCGCCCAGATCCTGATGACCCGCAAATACGTGGAGAACTGGATCCTCTGGGTCGTCATCAACATCATCAGCATCGGTGTCTATGCCGCGCAGGGCGTTTACGCCATGTCGCTCGAATACCTGATCCTGCTGTTTATCGCCGCCAATGGCACTCGCCTCTGGGTGATTGCCGCCAAGCGCCAGCCACAAGGTCTGTAAGCCATGAGTCTGTTACCCCATCTCCAGTGCCGCCCCGACCAGATTGCCGAGCGGGTGGTACTGTGCGGCGACCCGGCCCGGGTCGATCGCATCGCCAGCCAGCTCGAACAGTGTGAAGTGCTGGGGCAAAACCGGGAGTTTCGCCTCATCAACGGCCACTATCAGGGGCTGCCCATCACGGTCTGCAGCACCGGCATCGGCGGCGCCTCGGCCATCATAGCGCTGGAGGAGCTGGTGCAAGCCGGTGCCCACTCGCTTATTCGGGTCGGCTCCGCCGGTGCCCTGCAACACGACATCGGTCTTGGCGATCTTATCGTGGTGGAAGGGGCGGTACGCAATGAAGGGGCCTCACAGGCCTATCTGCCCGCCGAGTACCCCGCCTGCGCCGATATCTGGCTGCAAGCGGCCCTGCTCAACCATGTGGCGACCGGCAGTCAGCCTTACTGGCATGGGCTGGTGCGCTCCCACGACAGCTTCTATCGGGATGATGAGCAGGAGGTGTGCCGCTACTGGCATGCCCGTGGTGTGCTCGGCGCTGACATGGAGACCGCCTCCCTGTTGACCGTGGGTCGCCTGCGCAAGGTGCGGGTCGCCGCCGTGCTCTGCAACGTGGTGCTGTTCGAGCAGGATGTGCAACAAGGGGTAGCGGATTACGCTAGCGCCGAACAGGCGATGATGACCGGTGAGCAGCACGCCATCGCGGCCGCCCTCCACGCTCTGGTGCAATAAAACGCAAACCGTTAACTGCGGCACATCCGCTACCGTGCGGGCTGGTATCCGGCCCGCACTCTTGCTAGCCTCATGGCCCTCGTCATCCGGTGCGACAGGCAAGTCATGCAGCAACAGCCCTACCCCCTCGGCCGTTTTCACGCCGAACTCCAGCAGCTTGAACCCCGCTTTGCCGCGGCGCTCGACGCCTGCACCCTGTTTCTGCGTCGCTACCTGCCGGGCGAATCCATCATGCGGCAGGGGGAGCTGAGCGAGCAGCTCTATCTGGTGGGCGCAGGCCGGGTCTCCCTCAACAGCACGGTACACTCTGGCCGCCGCTTCCAGCTCGGCGAGATTGAGTGTCACAGCCAGATCTTCGGTGAGATGGAGTTCTTCAGCGCCACCCCGGTACAGTGGAACGTGGTGGCCGAGACCGAGCTGGACGCCCGGGTCATCTGCGCCCACAAGCTGGCCCAGCGGCTGCTGGCCGAACCCGAGCTGACCCTCTTTTTCGCCGCCGCACTTGCCAGCGACTATCTCGATACCCTGGAGATCACCACCAGCCGGCTGCTCCACCCCATTGCCTACAACATCGCCTATGAGCTGTGGCGAGAACGCCAGCGCACCCCCATGCTGGGGTCACGCAAGCGGGCCCATGAGGCGGCGCGCTTCGGCACCACCGAGCGGGTCTACCGCCGCGCCCTCAAGGAGCTGGTCGAACAGGGCATAGTTGCCGACGGCAGCGATGGCCCTGTTATCGCCGATCTGGCCAGGCTGCGCGCCTATCTCGATCTTTGATTTCCATTAACCTCATTTCGATTCACCCTGTCAGGAGTCACAATGTCTGCTCACACCTATCCAGAGTTCACCTTCTTCAGCCGCTTCGTTGCCGATATTCAGGCGGGCCGCAAGACCATCACCATCCGCGACGAGAGCGAGGCCAACTGGCAGCCCGGCCAGCGGCTGGCGCTGTTTACCAACCCGGAACACCTGCCCTTTGGCACCATCGAGGTGCTCTCGGTCAATGCGGTTACCTTCGATGAGCTCAATGACGAGCACGCCCGTCAGGAGAACATGACCCTCCCCGAGCTCAAACAGGTGATCCGCGAGATCTACCCCGATCTGCCGCCGCTCTATGTGATTGAATTCCAGCTGCTTGAAGCCTGATTTTGTGAGCTGCCTCAGCTAACGCCGGTTGCGCTCTTTGGCTAAAAGCGCAAAATAACTGTTTTTATATACAGTTATTGGTGCGTTATGGATACACAACTTGAACCGGCCATTGCGGCCATGGTGGCAGAGTTCATTGCAGCAGGCCGCCCCAAGGCAAGCAGCCTGAGCTGGCAGGAGCGGCGTGAAGGCTATCTTGCTTCAGCCATATTGGGTGGTGAACGGGAAGAGGTTGGCGCTGTCGAAGAGTGGCAAAATGGCCATTATTCCGTTCGCCTCTATCAACCAGCACCAACCTCAAGCGCAAGCCGTCCTGCCCTGATCTACTTTCATGGCGGCTGTTTTGTCAGCGGCGAGTTCGACACCCACGACCGCCAGATGCGGATGCTGTGCAATCGCGCCGAAGCACTGGTGTTCGCGGTACATACCCGCCTTGCCCCTGAACACACCTATCCTGCAGCACATGACGATGCACTGGCAGCCACGCTCGCCATCATGGCCAATGTGGAGAAATGGCATGGGGATCCGGCAAGGATTGCCCTTGCGGGCGACAGTGCCGGCGGCCACCTAGCCCTGATCACCACCTTGCGACTCAAGGAGCGAGGCGCCCCCTTGCCTGCCGCCCAACTGCTCATCTATCCGATGCTCGATGCTGCGGGCGACAGTGACAGCTATCGACAGCTAGGGGATGACTACCTCATCACCCGCGACATGCTGTTAAGCGGTTTTCACGCCTATCTGGGGGAGCAGCCCGTCACTCACACCGAAGCCAGCCCTCTCCACCATCCGGACCTGTCAGGATTGCCGCCGACCCATATCGTAACGGCGGAATATGATCCGCTGCGCGATGAGGGGGAAGCCTTCTATCGCAAACTGCTGCAAGTCGGTGTCACGGCTACCTGTCAGCGGCAACTGGGGGTTATACACGGCTTCTTCCAACTGGCCGGAGTCAGCCCCGCGGCGCGTCAGCTCATTGAACAACTCTCCGACTGGTTGCGTAACCAGTAACAGAGGATCAATTGCATCCATTTTCGCACGCCTTTATAGTTGCCAGCTGACTCAAACGCACCCTTGGTGAGCCCCATGTTAGATAGTACCAATCTTGCCCCACACGAACGATGGTGGCTGACTTTAACCTCCCCACAGATCGCCTTCCAGACCGAGTGGCGCGAGTATCTCAAACCCACCTCCCTGCGAGATGGCCTGGAGGAGAGGAATGCACTCGCCGACGACTGGGGCATTGAGAATCGCCTCGACTTGCACCGGCAGGTTCGTCAGCTGGCCTTTGGCGACTGCCACGGGCATCTCATGCTCGAGGAATACGGCGCCTTTCACTGCCTGCAACCGAGCCAGTGGCAAACCATGCGAGAGCGCGCAACCTCGCCGCGTCACCGCGCCTCACTCGACTTCGTGGCTCGTACCGCCCCCTATATCGGCCCCCATGGTGTGCAGGCATGGGACTATGGGCGCGCCTCGTACCTCACCCGGGAGGGGCTGCGTTTTGGCTGGGTCAGCGAGGAGGAGTTCGGCTTTATCCACAACCATCTCGCCCACCAGGCTCGTCGGCGTTACCATTCCTGGGAACAGTACACCCAAGCCTGGTATGCCGGCCGCTGCCTATGGAAATTCAGTCATGAAGAGGGGGAGCCGGAGCAAGCCGCCCAGGCTCTGCTACACGGCTGGATTGCCAGGGAGATGAGGACAATGCTGGCCGATGCGCTCAGGGATAAGGAGAACCCGATCCACGGACAGAGCTGGTACGAGGTCCCCCTACCCGACATAGATCAGCCCCAAAGCCTCATTGACCTCTTCAACAGCGATCCGCAGGAATAAAACATGGATATCTGGCAACGTCTCGGTCTTCAAGAGACCAACGATCTGGCCGCTATCAAACGCGCCTACCATATCAAATTGCGTGACTGCCACCCGGAAGACGATCCCGAAGGCTTCCGCCTGCTGCGTGAGGCTTATGAAGAGGCCAGCCGGCCGCGTCCAACCATGAGTGACGCCTCGAAGCCACAGACCGAGCTGGTTCGTCCGGCCGACGCCGCTGAACTGACCGCCCTGCTTGAACTGCTTGGCAATGCCAGCCGGCGATTTGTAATGACTGAATGGGATAAGTGGCAAACATCACTGCAGTCACTTTCGCTGGTTCAGCAGAGCCGGCTGTCGGACGAAGTGCTGCAACACATCTTTCAATGGCAATGGTTGCCAGCACCGGTGATCGAGCGTCTCTGGCAAGCGCTCGACTGGGCGTCACTGCTTCGCCTTTCCGGGGACATGCAAAAGAAGGGGGAATTTCTCGACTGGTGGCGTCAGACGCCGCTGGCAGCCCCTCTGAAGTGGCTTGCCACCCTTGATCATGCCCGTCAGCGCGCAGTGTTGGCCTTCTATCAGCCACTGCTGCTATCGCTCGAGGCAGGTGATCGCAATAGCGTGTTAGGGCTCATCTATCACTCAGCCCTCCCCATCGTCGGTGACCACCCGGACCTGCTTCGGCTGCAGTTGCGCGCGCTCCATGCCGCCGGTACTCACGGTGGTCCCACCCACCGTCTTGCGCTCACACTGGCTCTGCTGGAGCAGGATCACCTCAGTGAAGATGACTGGCACCTGCTCTCCGACGCCAGCCTGCGCTGCGGCAAGGAACAGCTGGTGATGCAGGTCGCCGAGGCACTGGAAGAGCAGGAATACGAGGCGCTGCTCGCCAATCACCTTATCCAGTGGCATCTAGACAGAGATCAGGAGCTGTCCCGCTGGCTACAGGCATTCGCCACAGCCCAGAAGTGGCCAACCTCACGCAGCGCCTATTGGGAACCCCAGTGGCTGATGCTGCCCTGGCAGCAGCCGGACCTGGTGGAAGAGTGGCTGCACGACCAGATGCTGGGGTTTGACAATATGCCGCTCACCGCCCTGGCGCTGGACGCGCTACCCGGCACACGTGGTGCCCTGGCACGCCTCTGGTGGCACAGCGAATATGGCACCTGGCAGGCACTGGAAGCAGCACTGACACAACCCGAGCTGGCCGAGGCCGAGGGCGGCTGGCGGTACCTCGCACACCTGCTGCAACGCCACGCTCGCCGCAAACTGGCCGAGCGGCCAGCACTGCCCCTGCTTGACGCACTGCTTGCCCGCTATGGCAGCGATGACTGGCTGAGTATCGCGCCCCCCAGTGCCGAGCAGATTGCCTGCGCCACGCCGGAGCAGTGGCTCGATTGCCTGCGCCGCTATCCGCTGCTGCCTGACTCCTGGTTCAAAGCAATCGCCCAGCGCGCAAGCAATGAAGGATGGGATGAGCGGATGATGCTGGGGATGCATCTGGGCGCTCGTCTCTCTCATCAACGCTTCTATAGCGATACGGCGCTCGCTGATGCCTGGCATGGCGAGAGCTGGCCAGGCTGTTTTCGCTGGGCGCAGTTCTACTATACCAGACCCTGGACGCCGAAACAGCATCTCGACGCCATTCGCCAGTCGGTGGGCTCACTGCCAACCAGTCAGGAGGACACACCGCTCTCCACCCTCCTGCGTCTCTGTGCCCAACCCACCCTATACCAAGCTGCCATCATGGACGCCTGCGCCCGCTGGCCGCAGCAGTACGTGTTGTCGCTGGAACTGCGCAACCAGGCAGAACTTCTTAAACACTCTGATGTCAGCGACGAGGTGCTTTTCGAACGAGCCCGCTTGAACGAACTACCCGCACTGGCAGCCCTGATCGATCGACGACTGGATAACGAACCGGATCTGGCCTGCACCATTGTGCTGTGGAACCTGCTGCTCAGCCACAAGGCAAGCAATGAGTCCTATGGCTATATTTTGACGCCACTGCGCGAACGGCTCGAAAAACTGCGCCAGGCACAGGGATTAGCATTGGAAGTCTACCCCTATGCCGAAGAGTCACTAATTTACGCTTACCTGCAACAGGACCCTGACAATATCACCACGCTGGAAGAACTTGAGAAATACCGCCCGAACGAAGCGGCAGCCAGGTTTGTCTATCCCGTTTGTTATGCCCTGGCCATGCTGGCTCATGATTTTGGCAAAAATGGCTTTCAGGCCCGTCAACTAGACCCGCTTTATAAGCAACAGGATGGCCTCACGCCAGCCCAGCAGGAGGTGCGATCTCTGGTACAGAGCTATCTGGAGGACAAGCTCAACGCCCAGCTTGAACATGACAGGGCACACGCTAAAAAGCGTTTCAGGCTACAAAGCGGTTCACAGCTGATGTTCGTCAGCATATTGTCCGCCATCCTGCCCTACTTCGCGTTTCCACTGGAACCATCCCTGCGCGAAGTCCTCGCCTCCGGCTCCCCCAACTGGATGGAATATTATTCCCTCGGTCTGGATATGGCAGCGATGCTGTTCATGAACCTCTATCTGATGTGGCATATCTGCCGGGCCCAGACACGTCCGCGCACCAGTCGGAACTATCTGGTCTGGAGTCTGATCTGGCTAGCCATCGCGTTCTACATCAATAACGCCTGGCTGGCGATCCCCCTGTGGCTCGGCCACCTAGTCATGAGCAGTCAGCTAAGGCCGGGCGCACTGCGCCGTGGCTGGCCCAGGGAGTTCTACAAACAGGGCCGGATGTCGCTGAGCGACATTCTCGACTAGTGCAACTGCTTGAGCAGAGCGTTCATCTCTTCTCGAAATGAGCGGATCAGCTGCGGGTCCTGGCCAGCCAGGACCCGTTCAAATTGCAGCAGCCACTGCTCTATCTGACGCCGCTCGTCACCGATGCTCTCTTCATAGAGTTGCTGTAATTGCTCGCTCAGGGTCAGATTGGGCAACGCATCGCGCGGATGTTGCTTGAGACGGGCCAGACGCTCTCGACTCTCGTGCTTGCCCTCTTCGGTCACGCCAGCCGGACTTCTGTCTATTACCTTCTGGAACTGCTCACCCGAATTCACCAGGGTAACGTCCACCTCCAGCATGCCGTTGATGTCATAACTGAAACGCACATCAACTTCCTGAATGCCCTTGCCGGTCGGCAACGGGATCTCGAGATCGTCCACATGCAGGTTGTCGCGCACCCAGAAGCGCTCCCCCTGATAGATGCTGATGCACACAGCACTCTGCTGTTCATGGCCACTGCGGTAACGCTCCACTCGTGAAGCTGGTACAACTGTATTGCGCTCGAGGATGGGACTAAAGATGCCGTGCTGGTCACCCTGGCTGACGGCGATGCCCAGCGTGAAAGGACAAACATCTGTCATGATGAGTTCTTCAACCGCACTGTCACGCAAACGGCAGGCAGCCTGGATAGCAGCTCCCATGGCGACCACCCGATCCGGATCCAGCTCGTGGCGGCCAAAGCGACCAAGCAGACGCACCGCCATTTGTTGCACCTCGCTCTGGCGGCTCGCTCCACCGACAAAGATCAGCTCATCAACCTCGTCGGGACGCAGGCGCGCATCGGAGAGCGCCTGACTCAAGGGTTTACGTAACCGGGTGAGGGTATCGCGCCAGGTCTCGGTCAGCTCGCTTTCGGAGAAACTGAATTTCCGGTTCCACTCTGCACCAAGCTCGACATCAAGGCCGCTACCACTGCGATGACGTTTAGCCCGCTCGCAGGACAAATAAACTTGCCCGAGTTGGGAGAGCGTCAGTTCACCGCGATCGGTGTTGAGCCTGCCAAGTACCGCATCGACCAAATCTTGGGTAAAGTCCTCGCCACCGAGCCGATTGTCTCCCGCCGAGGCTCGCACCTCCATGATGCCATCCTGATACTCCACCACGGTCACATCGAAGGTCCCCCCGCCCAAATCAAACACCAGAAAACGGCGGCTGTGCTGCTCATGCAGGCTGTAAGCCATGGCGGCTGCCGTCGGCTCGTTGATAAGGCGCACCGCATCAAGCCCGGCCAACTCGGCCGCCAGTCGCACCTGCTTGCGCTGCTGATCGCCAAAGTAGGCTGGCACCGAGATAACCACCTCGCGCACAGGGTGGCAGAGCCACACCTCGGCATCCGACTTCAGGCTCCCCAGTACCAATGCACAGAGCTCGGTCGGTGTGTACTGCTCCTTGCCCAGTCGATAACGCCGCTCACTACCCAGAAAACGCTTGAAGTGAGACGCTGTATTGGCCGGGTCCGTCAGCAGGCGGGTAGCAGCAGCCTGACCCACCAACAGGGTGTTGTCCTCACCAATGCTGACAATCGACGGCGTCAGATCCTCGCCATGGGCATTGGGTATGAGTTGAGCCTGGCCCTCACGCCATACTGCGATCGCGCTGTTGGTTGTTCCCAGATCAATGCCAATGGCTGGGTTCTGCGTCTGCGTCATGAAAATGCCTCTTCACCTTTTAACTACATGAAAGAGCAAGGATTGTGCTGTGCATACAAAAAGTGGTCAAGTGGAGCCCAACGTTAGATCATCAGCTCATTTCACCCACAAGCATTAAGTGGCTTCAATTTGGCCTTTGCCGAGCGATGTGTTAATAGTGTCCTCTTTTGAATCATGGAGGTGACCCGAGTGTTTGAGATAGCGAGCCTGAGAGAAGGGATGATGCACGGGGTCGAGCTGTTCCAGCTGCTGCTGGAGATCATCTCCATCGCCTGTGTGGTGATAGGGCTTGGCAAGACCCTCTGGCTGGCGGCACGGATGGAGGATCACGAACCGGGCTTTCCCCGCATTCGCCTCTGTTTTGGCAGCTGGCTCATTCTGGCTCTGGAGTTCCAGCTCGCCGCTGACATCCTGGCCACCACGGTCGCGCCAAGCAAGGAGGAGCTGATCCGCCTCGCCATCATCGCTGTGATCCGCACTTTCCTGAACTACTTCCTCGGCAAGGAGCTGGAAGCCCAGACCGAACGCCAGCAGGAGCAGCGCAGCGAGCAGGCCAAGACTGCTCAATAACCTGTATTCCTGCATAGCATCAACGCTAAGTGCCGCGCCGTGCCATCCCGACCACAGCCGTGGCTTGGGATGGCACCTTTGTGACCCTTCCCGCACTTTTGGCAATCAGCCAACTATGGAACCCTTTTCAAGGTTTCCCCTGCCCTGTCGAGTACCCGATCATCTGCGTAAGATAGAAAATCTTCTCCCCCAACCGGCCACGCTGATGAATACGCACTCCCTTCACACGCCCGATATCGACCTCGATAGCTGCATCATCTACCAGATCTACCCCATGAGTTTTCAGGACAGCGATGGCGACGGCATGGGCGATATCAACGGCATCCGTCAGCGCCTCGACTATCTGGCCACCCTCGGGGTCGATATGCTCTGGCTCACCCCCATCTATCGCTCCCCCAAGCGGGACAACGGCTATGACGTGGCGGACTACCGTGCCATCGACCCCGCCTTCGGCACTCTGGCCGAGATGGAGCTGCTGATAGCCGAAGCAGCCGCTCACGGCATCGGCATCATGATGGATATCGTCGCCAACCACACCTCCACCCAGCACGAGTGGTTTATGAAGGCACTGGCCGGGGACCCCTGCTATCAGGACTACTACGTATTCCGGGATCAAGCCTTTGTCGATGCTCACCCCATTACCTCGATTTTTGGCGGCAGCGGGTGGCAGTATGTGGCAGCGCTTGATCGCTACTACCTGCACAACTTCGATCCTAGTCAGGCCGATCTGAACTGGGACAACCCGGCGGTGCGGGCCGAAATGGCGGCGGTGATCAACTTCTGGCTGGGCAAAGGGATCAAGGGATTTCGCTTCGATGTGATAGACATGGTGAGCAAGGAGTGGGACCGACTGGCCATGAGCAATGGCCCGCGCCTGCACGACTATATCCGCGAGCTCAATGCCGCGAGCTTCGGCGGAAAGGGGATCATCACTGTGGGGGAGACCTGGGGAGCCGATCTCGCCCATATGCAGAACTATTCGAACCACGATGGCAGCGAGTTCAGCATGGTGTTCAACTTCGAGCATCTGGGGCTCGGCAGTGACAAGTGGTCATCCCGCTTTGATCCCCTCGCCTTCAAGCGAGCCATGGCCCGCCACCAGCAAGGGCTGCACGGTCAGGGCTGGAACAGCCTGTTTCTCGGCAACCACGACCTGCCTCGCGCTGTCTCCCGCTTTGGCGATGACAGGCCAGAGTGGCGGGAAACCAGTGCCAGGCTGTGGGCCATGGTGCTGCACCTGATGCAGGGCACTCCCTTCATCTATCAGGGGGAGGAGCTCGCCATGACCAACCGTCACTGGCAGCCGGACGAGCTACGCGATGTGGAGGCCATCAACTACTGCGCCAGCCACTCAGGGCTGGCGCCTGCCGAGCTGAGTCGGCGGCTCGATGCCATCAGCCGCGACAACGCCCGCACCCCGATGCAGTGGGACGCCGGCTCCCACGCCGGATTCAGCACGGCTACGCCCTGGATCGCCCTCAACGCCAATCATCTCGAGATAAATGCCGCCGAGCAGCTGGCCCGCCCCGACTCCCCGTTTCACTGCTATCGCCAGCTTATCGCCCTGCGCAAGGCTCACCCTGTCGTTCGCCACGGCAATTTCGAACTGCTGGATGGGGATGACCCAGATCGTATCAGCTATCGCCGCCACTGGCAGGATCCGGCCAGCGGAGATCGGCACACCCTGCTACTGCTCGCCAATCTCACGGCCAATCCCTTGCCGATGCCCCACTTCGACAAGGTGACAGACGAGATGCGGTTGCTGCTGGCCAATTACCCAAACGAACTGCAGCCACTCTTCGCCCCTTATCAGTGCGCCATCTGGCTGCGAGTGGATCAGGGTTAACCCCGTGTTGACGGACCATAGCAATGGCCCGTCAATCGCCACCCCACCGGCTACTAGCAGAAAATCACGTCCCCACGTAACGGGATTAAATTAACCACTATTACTGACTTATTAATTGATTATTTATCCCGTTTGATACGCTCTCATTGCCCCTCTTACTATGCCAGCGACCTATCCATTGCCGATGCAACTATCGGCCTTCAAACTGGCATAGCAAAGTGGAAAACACATGATCACCACAGACGGGAATAACGCAGTCGCCTCGGTGGCGTACCGCACCAGCGAAGTCATCGCCATCTACCCCATCACCCCCAGCTCGGCCATGGCTGAGCAGTCGTCGGCCTGGTCGAGCGAGCGGGGCAAGAACCTTTGGGGGGATGTGCCCCGGGTTGTCGAGATGCAGTCGGAAGGGGGTGCCATCGCCGCCGTCCACGGCGCCCTGCAGACCGGCGCGCTGGCGACCTCGTTTACCTCGTCGCAGGGTTTGCTTCTGATGATCCCCAACCTCTACAAGCTGGCGGGTCAGCTCATCCCCTTCGTACTGCATGTGGCGGCACGCACCGTGGCGACCCACGCGCTATCGATCTTTGGCGATCACTCGGACGTGATGGCGGTGCGCCAGACCGGCTGTGCCATGCTCTGTGCCAGCAATGTGCAGGAGGCGCAGGACTTTGCCCTGATCTCCCAGATAGCGAGCCTCAACAGCCGCCTCCCCTTTATCCACTTCTTCGACGGCTTTCGTACCTCTCACGAGATCGCCAAGATAACGCCGCTCGCTGATGACACCCTGCGCGCCCTGCTGCCCGCAGATGCCATCCGTGCTCATCGTGACCGGGCGCTCACCCCCGACAAACCGGTCATTCGCGGCACCGCGGCCAACCCGGACACCTATTTCCAGTGCCGGGAGGCGAGCAACCCCTGGTATGACGCTGCCTATGGCCATGTGAGCGAGGCGATGCAGGCTTTTGGCAAACAGACCGGCCGCCACTACCGACCGTTTGAATATGTCGGCCACCCGCAGGCGGAGCGAATTATGGTGCTGATGGGCTCAGCCATCGGCACCTGTGAAGAGGTGATCGAACGCCTGCTGGCCCAAGGGGAGAAGGTGGGGCTGGTGAAGGTGCGGCTGTTCCGCCCCTTCTCGGCCAAGCACCTGCTGGCCGCGATTCCCGAGAGTGCCCGCACCATCGCCGTGCTGGATCGCACCAAGGAGCCGGGCGCACAGGCCGAGCCCCTCTATCTCGACGTGATGACGGCGCTGGCCGAAGCGGTCAGCCGGGGCGAGCGGGCAAGCCTGCCGCGAGTTATCGGCGGTCGCTACGGCCTCTCCTCCAAAGAGTTCGGCCCCGCCTGCGCGCTGGCGGTGTTTGCCGAACTGGCGCAAGAGAACCCGCGTCCGCGTTTTACCGTCGGTATATTCGATGACATCACAGGTCTCTCGCTACCGCTGGCAGCGCTGGATTCGCAAAGCCCCATCCACAGCCAGCAACACAAGCTGGAGGCGCTCTTCTACGGCCTTGGCAGCGATGGCACCGTCTCGGCGGCAAAGAACAGCATCAAGATCCTCGGCAACCACACCGACCTCTATCCGCAGGGCTATTTCGTCTACGACTCCAAGAAGGCGGGCGGCCTCACCGTCTCTCACCTGCGGGTGGGCGAGCGGCCGCTGCAATCGGCCTATCTGGTGGAAGAGGCCGACTTTATCGGCTGCCATCAGTGGCAGTTTGTCGACAAGTACCGGATGGCGGAACGCTTGAAAGCGGGCGGCATCTTCCTGCTCAACACCCCCTACAGCGAAGCGGATATCTGGCAGCGCCTCCCCTGCGAGGTACAGCATGCCCTGCGCGAGAAAGAGGCGCGCTTCTACATCATCAACGCCGCCAAAATTGCCCGTGACTGCCAGCTCGGCAACCGCATCAATACCGTCATGCAGATGGCCTTCTTCCAGCTCAGCGCCATCATTCCCCCCGCAGAGGCGACCAGCCTGCTGAAGCAAGCCATCGCCACCAGCTATGTCAGCAAGGGACAAGCGCTGGTCGAACGCAACTGGCAGGCACTGGAGGCAACCTGCGCCGCCCTGACCCGGGTGCCACTTGGCGAGCTGGATCCCGCCAGCCGCCCCCGCCCGCCGGTGGTTTCGGCCAAGGCCCCCGACTTTGTCCAGACCGTCACCGCCGCCATGCTGGCGGGACTGGGTGACAGCCTGCCGGTCTCGGCCTTCCCGCCGGATGGCACCTGGCCGGTCGGAACCACCCGCTGGGAGAAGCGCAACATCGCCAAGGAGATCCCCATCTGGGAGGCGGAGCTCTGTACCCAGTGCAACTACTGCGTCGCCGCCTGTCCCCACTCGGCCATTCGCGCCAAGGTGGTAGAACCGGATGCGCTGGTCGCAGCTCCCGCCACTCTCGATGCGCTGGATGTGAAATCTCGTGACATGCGCGGCCAACAGTACGTGCTGCAGGTGGCGCCGGAGGATTGCACCGGCTGCAATCTCTGCGTCGAGGTGTGCCCGGCCAAGGATCGCAGCAACCCGGATCGCAAGGCGATCAATATGGCTTCACGCCTCGATCACCTCGACGCGCAGAAGGCTAACTACGACTTCTTCCTCGACCTGCCAGAGCGCAGCGCCGAGCAGCTGGAGCGCATCGACATCCGCACCTCCCAGCTCATCTCGCCGCTGTTTGAATACTCGGGCGCCTGCTCCGGCTGTGGCGAGACCCCCTATATCAAGCTGTTGACCCAGCTCTATGGCGATCGGCTGCTGATTGCCAACGCCACCGGCTGCTCGTCCATTTATGGCGGCAACCTGCCTACCACCCCCTACACCACCAACGCCGACGGGCGCGGGCCGGCCTGGGCCAACTCGTTGTTTGAAGACAACGCAGAGTTCGGACTGGGCTTCCGTCTCACCGTCGATCAGCACAGGGAGCGGGTGCGCCGTCTGCTGGCGAGCCTCGGCGACACCATACCGGCAGCGCTGCGCGAGGCGCTCGGCGATGCCACCCTGCCGATTTCCGAGCAGCGGGCCCATATCCAGCAGTTGCGAGCGCTGCTGCAGGAGAGCCAGACCCCGGCAGCCCAAGAGCTGGCTCGCGATGCGGACTATCTGGTGGAAAAATCGGTCTGGCTCATCGGCGGCGATGGCTGGGCCTACGACATCGGTTTTGGCGGGCTCGACCATGTGCTGAGTCTGGGGGAGAACATCAATGTGCTGGTGCTCGACACCCAGTGCTACTCCAACACCGGCGGCCAGCAGTCGAAGGCGACGCCACTCGGTGCCATCACCAAGTTTGGCGAGCAGGGCAAACGCAAGGCACGCAAAGATCTCGGGGCCAGCGTGATGATGTATGGCCACGTCTATGTGGCGCAGATCTCCCTCGGCGCCCAGATGAACCAGACTGTGAAGGCGATTCAGGAGGCGGAAGCCTATCCGGGGCCGTCGCTCATCATCGCCTACAGCCCCTGCGAGGAGCATGGCTACGACATGGCCGAGAGCCACGAGCAGATGAAGCAGCTGACTGCCACCGGCTTCTGGCCGCTCTACCGCTTCGATCCGCGCCGCGCTGACGAGGGTAAATTGCCGCTGGCACTCGACTCGCGGGCACCCAATGCCTCGCTGGCCGAGACCTTGCGCCACGAGCCCCGCTTCCAGCGGCTGGAGCGCCAGCTGCCTGAGGTGGCCAGCCAGCTCTATGAAGAGGCGGAGCAGGAGGCCAATCGCCGCTTCGCCTGGCTGAGCCAACTGGCGGGCAAGGAGAGCCCGGCGCAGGAGTAAGCCGCGTTCGGCTTGATGGCAGCAGCCACTCTGTTCACCAAATAACAATCAGGGCTCCCCGCGGGGAGCCCTGATGCTATCTATGGTGAGCCAATGTCGGCGCAGGCCAAATCAGGCGCTGATGGAGGCCAGCTCATGGCGCTTCAACGCCAACAGGGTGATGAGCAGCGCCAGCGTGGCGATCAGTGCCATGCCGATATAGGTCGCGCTGAAGCCCGGGGCCAGCAGATCGGGCGCGAGCCGGCTCAGATCGCCATCACTGCCGGCTGGCAGGCGGAAGTGGAACAGCATGGAGCAAATGGCCACGCCGACGGCACCGCCGAGCTCCCGTCCGAAGTTGAACAGCGACATGCCGATGCCGCGATCCTGCCGTGGCAGGGCATTTTGCACTACTACCGAGAGGGCGGGCAGCACCAGACCCAGACCGATACCGGCAAACCCGAGCGCCAGCCTGACCCAGGCATCGAAGTGGATCTGCCACAGCGCCACCGCCGCGAGGCCAAAGCCCACCGCAACAAAGCTCTTGTAGTGACCGGTACGACCAATCAGCTTGCCACCGACAAAGGCCCCGGCAGTGATGCAAATCATGAAGATAACCATGATGGCGCCGCTCTCGCTGGCGCTCATCCCCTTCTGCCACTGCATCTGCAACGGCAGATAGACCAGCACGGCAAACATCAGCAGCTGGGAGAGCATCACCAGCAGCACGCTCACCAGATAGCCGGGCAGCCGTGCCAGATGGGCGGGCAATATGGGGTCGTGGGCACGCCGTTCAATCAGAATGAGCAGCAGCAGTGCAACGCCCAGCGCCGCCGAGAGCCAGACGGCGGGCAGCGCCGCCTCCGGCGAGAGCAGCAACAGGGTGAGCGTGGTGACGGTAATCAGCAGAGCCGCCCCCTTCCAGTCGAAGCGACTGTGGCGACGCACGTTGAGCTGCTTGAGGTTGCGGTTGATGAGAAAGACTGCCAGCGCCCCGAGCGGCAGATTGATCCAGAAGATCCAGCGCCAGCTGAGCTGCTCGGTGAAGTAGCCGCCGAGCAAGGGGCCGGCGATGCTGGAGACCGCATAGACCGCCGAAATGTAGCCCTGATACTTGCCCACCTCCCGCGGCGGAATGGTGTCGGCAATCACGGTAAACGCGAGGGCAATCAGACCGCCGCCCCCCAGCCCTTGCAGCACACGCGCTGCCAGCAGGGTCTGCAGATCCTGGGAGAGGGCGCAGGCCACCGAGCCCGCCAGAAACAGGCCAATGCCGATATTGAGCATCCGCACCCGGCCAAAGAGATCGCTCAGCTTGCCGTAGAGGGGCAGCACGGCGGTAGCCGCCAGCAGATAGGCGGTCACCACCCAGGTGAGGGCGGCCCCAGCGTGCAGCTCGGCGCCAATCATGGGCAGCGGGGTGGTGACTATGCTCTTTTCCAGTGAACCGAGCGCGATCACCAGCGCCACACTGGAGAAAATGGTTTTGGGGGATATTTTCGAGGTCATAAGCGGACTCGCAGATCTGATATGCCAAAGTATCCGGCAATGAACGGATTATTGTCTCACAAATCAGCAAGAGATAGAAAAAACGGCGGCCACAATATGCCCAACCATGAGGCCGATCCCACAAAGTGCCGACCGTTTCTGCTAGCCTGCTCTATTTGATTCGAGGAGCCCCCATGAGCGAGCGTGAGCAGTACGGGTTTGATCACTACGATGCCCTGATTTTCGATATGGATGGCACTTTGGTAGATTCCATGCCCCTTCATCTGGATGCCTGGGAGCTCACCTGCGCCGAATTCGGCATCCCTTTCGAGCGGGAACAGCTCTATCAGTACGGCGGAATTCCCACCCGCAAGATCATCGCCATGCTGGCCGAGCAGCAGGGGCTGACGGTGGATGTCGAGGCTTTTACCCGTCGCAAGATTGCCCTCTATATGGAACATATCGACAAGGTCAGCGTCTTTCCCAAGATGTGGGAGCTGGTCAGGCACTATCACGGCAAGGTCAAGATGGGGATTGGCACCGGCTCACCGCGCAATCAGGCGGACTCCATCCTCAAAAGCACCGGGCTCGATGCCTATATCTCGGTGGTGGTCAGTGCCGATGATGTCACCAACCACAAACCGCACCCCGACACCTTTTTGCGGGTGGCCGAATTGCTCGGCGCCAATCCGGCCAACTGTCTGGTGTTTGAAGATACCCGCATCGGGCTTGAGGCTGGCAAGGCGGCAGGGATGGATACCGTGCTGGTTATCGAAGGTGACCTGCACCAGCGGTAAAGTACTCAGGGCAAGCAGGCAAACCGATAAAATGGTGTCACGACAGTGGCACCATTTTTTATTCAGGTGAGCATGGCGGCAGCGTCAGTGCCCGGACAGAGTTGCGATCGCAGCCGGAATAGTGGCAACCGTCAGACAAAGGGCGTTGGCGTTGGCCTCATCCTGTAGTGCCTGATGAGTGCGAAGCAGCTCAAGGGCTTCGGCCGGAGTATCTGCAAAGGTGGGGGCGGCGATGGCGGCAAATCCCTGTTCGACCAGTTGACGACGCTCATCGCTATAGCTGGGTGCATTGGCATCTAGATAGGTAAGCACCTGACCCTGCTTGAAAAAGTGATAGTTAGGCATCGATTGGCCCCGCAAAAATAAAGCGCCATTCTACTCCTTTTTGCTCCGCCGCCAGCGTCAATCTGTGTCGTCTCAAGTGATCTAGTTCACATTTTTATCAACAAACTTTCACCTATTGGGCGCCGTCCAAATCCCCTCTTCACGCGGCGTCAGACAACACCCGATACCGTCACTCGGCGCCAAACAAAACGCCTCCACAAAGGAGGCGTTGCGACTGAAACAGGGTGGTTCCCGTTACATGGCATTCGTCGATTCGAAGATCTTGTCCGCCGAGGCCTCGACAAAGCCCGGATAGAGCACACCATCTGGCTGCGGGTAGCGCAGAGCAAACTCGTAGAAGCAGCTCGGGATGGTACGCACCCCATCGCTGAACGGCACCTCTGCTTTGTCAGCCATGGTGGAGGATTGCTCCAGCATCACCTGCGGGTCCCCCTTCACCTCGCCACCCACACTGTTGAGCACGAAACCCGCCGCCTTGAGCGCCGCATTGACCTGATGGATGGTGTCGAAATCCTTCAACTTGTTGATATTGACCGTGAAGTGGTTGGCACGATAACCCCAGGCTGCCATCCAGGCCGCGTACTCGCTCTCAGCCAGCAGGGTCTGATAATCGGCATAGGAGACCTGCCAGGGGGCGCCGGTGTAGAGAAATGCCGGGGTATCTGTCAGATGATCGGGCACCTGATCCGCCAGCTTGTGGATGATGGCCTGCGCCGCTGGGGAGAGCTCTTCCACCTTCAGCTCGCTGATAAACACCTTGGGAGCATCCGGATCCTGATGCTCGAAGTGCTTGGCGTAGAGCTTCTTGGCCTTGAAGACGTACTCGCCCTTCTGCTCGTAACCGAGCGCCAGGAAGTGGGCAGCCAGCTTCTCCAGCCCCAGCTTGGGCAGGTTGTAGGTACGAAACGCCACGTGATCATTGACGATGGGCTCGCCGCCACCCAGCAGGGTGTGCACCTTGAGGGCGCTCGGGGTCACCTTGATGTAGTTGTCCCACAGATGGCTGAACAGGGTGTCGATATCCTTTTGCATCTCTCTTTCCTTTGATTGCGGGTACAGATGGGGGCACCGCTGGATGCCCCGTGTCGTTATTAGAAGCGCAGGCCGGGCGACAGTTGATCCGGCATGGCGGCTTTGCTGTCTTCGACAGAGGCAACCGGATATGCACAGTAGTCAGCAGCGTAGTAGGCGCTCGCCCTGTGGTTACCGGAAGCACCGATACCACCAAACGGCGCGGCACTGGAGGCTCCGGTGATGGGTTTGTTCCAGTTGACGATACCGGCGCGGATCCGCTTGAAGAAGTGGTGCCAGTCCGCCTCCTTGTCACCCAGCAGACCGGCCGAGAGACCATAACGGGTGGCATTGCCCTGATCGATGGCGGCATCGAAGTCGTCGTAGCGAATGAGTTGCAGCAGCGGGCCGAAGTACTCTTCGTCCGGCAGCGCGCTGACCGCCGTCACGTCGATAATGCCCGGGGAGACAAAGCCGGTGCCCGCTTCCAGATGCTTGAGGGTGAGCAGGCTTTCGCCGCCCAGCTGTTGCAGGTTGGCTTGTGCCTCGACCATGCCGAGCGCCGCCCGTTCGCTTATCATCGAACCCATGAAAGGCTGCTCGGCGGCGTCATAGAGGCCGACCTTGATCTGGCTGACCACCTTCACCAATCGCTTGATCAACGCATCGCCACGCTCACCGCGCTCGACAAACAGACGGCGGGAGCAGGTGCAGCGCTGACCGGAGGTGATGAACGCCGACTGGACGATGGCATGTACCGCGCCATCGATGTCACTCACATCTTTCACGATCAGCGGGTTGTTGCCGCCCATCTCGAGGGCCAGAATTTTGCCCGGCTGACCGGCAAACTGCTGATGGAGGAAATGCCCGGTGCGAGACGAGCCGGTAAAGAAGAGGCCGTCGATATCCGGGTTGCCAGCCAGCGCCTTGCCGGTATCGACCTCCCCTTGCACCAGATTGAGCACCCCTTTGGGCAGCCCGGCCTGCTGCCACACCTTGACCATGGCTTCGGCCACCATGGGGGTCAGCTCGGAGGGTTTGAACACCACGGCGTTACCCGCAATCAGCGCCGGGACTATATGGCCGTTGGGCAGATGGCCCGGGAAGTTGTAAGGGCCGAACACCGCCACCACACCGTGGGGCTTGTGACGGACAAACGCCTTGGCACCCGGCATGGCATTTTCAACGGTGCCGGTACGCTCGTCGTGCGCACGGATGGAGATGGCAATCTTGCCCTGCATGGCGGCCACTTCGGTACGGGTCTCCCACAGCGGTTTGCCGGTTTCGCGGGCGATGGTCAGGGCCAGTGCCTCTTTCTGCTCGCCGAGCAGGTCGGCATAACGACGCACTATGGCCAGACGATCCTCAAGGCTCATGTCCGCCCAGTGGTAAAAGGCGGCACGGGCGGCCTTGACGGCGGCATCCACTTGCGCCGCGCTGGCGGCAGCCCCCTGCCAGATCACCTCGTTCTTGGCCGGATCGGTTGACTCGAACGGCTTGCCTTCACCGGCAAGCCACTGACCGTCGATAAATTGCACTAACTGGCTCATCCATTCACTCCCTGTCGCTGGCAGGCAGCCTCGGCTGCCTGTCTGATAATCGGTTTGCTTGTCCTGTTTGCCTCAGTCGAGGTCAACCACCCGCACCATGTCGCCATCCTGCACCTTGAGTGCCGCCGCCATCTTGGGCGGGATGATGGCTTCGTGCTTGTCGAGATCGACCCGGATATTGCCGTAGCAGGCGCGGTAATGTTCGAAACGGCTGTTGCAGATAAGGTGGGTCTTGCCACCGATGGGCTCGCCCACCAGCACCCGCAGCTTCTTGCTGCGGCGCACGCTGCGGATATTCTTCACGTCGCACTCGACGGTGGGGCCCGCATCGAAAATATCGACGTAGCCACGGTTCACGAAGCCCTCGTCCTGCAGCATCTTGATGGCGGGACGGGTCTTCTCGTGGGTCTGACCGATAACGGCCCGCGCCTCTTTGCTCAGCAAATTGACGTAGATGGGGTACTTGGGCATCAACTCGGCGATAAAGCGCTTCTTGCCGATGCCGGTCAGATAGTCGACGGTGGGAAAATCCATCGAGAAAAAGTGAGTCTGCAGCCACTCGTAGAAGGGACTGTGGCCGTTGGCATCGGAGACGCCGCGCATCTCGGCGAAGACGGTCTCGTCAAACAACTCGGGGTGCTCGGCCATAAACAGAAAGCGGTGCTTGGAAAGCAGGCGGCCGTTGAGCCCCTCGCGGGCACATTCGCGCAAGAACAGGGTGCAGAGCTCGGAGTTGCCGGTGTAGTCGTTGGAGAGGGTCAGGGTTTCAACGACGTTGTAGATGCCGAGCTTGGGAGAAGAGTGCACCACCTTGCCGATGTGGTAGTTGTAAAACGGCTGGGAGAGGCCAACCGCGGCATCGATGGCACAGGTGCCCACCATCTCGCCACTCTCCAGATCCTCGGCCACGAAGAAGTAAAGGCAGTCCCCCTTGCCGGCGGGCTTGTCGGAAAAAGTCTGGGTAGAGGCGTCAATCTTGCGCTGCAGCAGCTCATCGTTGACGGGCAACGAGGTCATGCCGGTGCCGGACTCGATGGCGCAGGTCTTGAGCCCGGCAAAATCTTTTTGCTCGATGGGACGGATAACCAACATAAATGACAACTCCCTTTCATTGACGACAGGTGGGGTCCCGGCTCCTGCCGGGAGAGCTCCCCACCTCAATTTGGAATCAGGCGTTAACCACCTGGGCAACCGCCTTCTCGAAGCGGGCCAGCCCTTCCTTGATGTCCGCTTCCGGGATCACCAGTGAAGGGGCAAAACGAACCACGTTGGTACCGGCCACCAGTGCCATCAGCCCCTGATCGATGGAGGCCAGCAGGAAGTCGCGGGAACGCCCCTTGTAGGCATCGCTCAGGGCCGCGCCCAGCAGCAGACCCTTGCCGCGGATCTCGCTGAAGCAGTGGTATTTGGCATTGATGGCTTCAAGGCCATCGCGGAACAGCTGCTCGCGTTGCTTTATGCCAGCCAGCACCTCCGGGGTATTGATCACGTCGATCACCGCCTCGGCGACCGCACAGGCCAGCGGGTTGCCGCCGTAGGTAGAGCCGTGAGTGCCCACTTTCAGGTAAGAGGCGATTTCGTTGGTAGTCAGCATGGCGCCGATGGGGAAACCGCCCCCCAGCGCCTTGGCGCTGGTGAGGATGTCCGGCGTGACGCCCAGACCCATATAGGCATAGAGATCACCGGTCCGGCCGACGCCGGACTGCACTTCGTCATACACCAGCAGGGCATTGTGTTTGTCGCACAGCTCGCGTACCCCTTTGGCAAACTCGTCGGTAGGACGAATGATGCCCCCCTCCCCTTGCAACGGCTCCATCACCACGGCGCAGGTGTTGTCGGAGATCACCTCGGCCAGCGCCGCCAGATCGTTGTAGGGTACGTGGGTAATGTCACCGGGCTTGGGACCGAAGCCATCGGAGTAGGCTGCCTGGCCACCGACGCTGACGGTAAAGAAGGTACGACCGTGGAAGCCCTGATTGAAGGCGATGATCTGGGTCTTCTGCTCACCAAACTTCTCGATGGCGTAGCGGCGAGCCAGCTTGAGGGCCGCTTCATTTGCCTCGGCGCCGGAGTTGCAGAAGTAGACCTTGTCGGCAAAGGTGGCGGCGACCAGCTTCTTGGCCAGACGCAGGGCCGGCTCGTTGGTCATGACGTTGGAGAGGTGCCACAGCTTCTCGCCCTGGGTTTTCAGAGCCTCGACCAGCTTGGGATGACAGTGACCCAAACCGTTGACGGCGATGCCACCGGCGAAGTCGACATACTCGCGCCCTTCCTGATCCCAGACACGTGACCCTTCACCACGCACCGGGATGATCTTGGCGGGCGCATAGTTGGGAACCATCACTTCATCAAACACTTCACGTGTCACTGCCAACAACTCTGACATATAGCTCTCCTTCGATTCGGCGACAGAATAATCCACCGCCCAAAAGTTAAATCCGTGTAAACGTGACGGGATTATCACAGAAATAAAGTAAAAAGTCTGTAACAAGACGGCCTATAAGGAACAATGTTCGATTGCTCTTGAGATTTTAGGCAACCGCATTGCATAACGACTCAGGGGGGCTTGGCAAGAGATAATTTGGGCAGGAGAGGGGGTGAATAAAGTGTCAGGGAAATTTTTTTTGCCTTCTCTCAAACTTGAGAAGGCGATCACAACTTTTTATGAACGCGCCAGAAAGTTGGCCAGCAACTGATGGCCCTGCTCGCTCAAAATACTCTCCGGATGGAACTGAACACCCTCGACAGGGAGCGTCTTGTGGCGCAGCCCCATGATCTCGTCAAACGAGCCATCGGCATGCTCGCTCCAGGCGGTGACCTCGAAGCAGTCGGGCAGCGTGTCGCGCTCCACCACCAGCGAGTGGTAACGGGTCACCCGCAGCGGGTTGTTGAGCCCCTTGAACACCCCCTCATTGCGATGGCGGATAAGCGAGGTTTTGCCGTGCATTACCTGACGGGCACGGACTACGCGGGCGCCGAATGCCTGCGCCAACGACTGATGACCGAGACAGACGCCGAGAATGGGCAGCTTGCCAGCAAAGTGGCTGATGGCATCGAGAGAGATCCCCGCCTCATTGGGCGTACAGGGACCGGGAGAGATCACCAGAAAACGGGGGGAGAGCTGCGCTATGGTATCAAGCGTCAGTTCATCATTGCGCTTGACCACAACCTCTTGTCCCAGGGCGCCGAAATATTGCACCAGGTTCCAGGTAAAAGAGTCGTAGTTATCGATCAACAACAGCATGAGATAACCAACAGCGGAGAATTAACGATCGAGATAACGACCCTGTTCCATTTCCCGTTCACGCTGACACTCGGCCAGATAGATGGCGGCAGCAACGGCAGGGGTTTTATGGTGCTTGTCGATGGCATTGGAGACCATCAACTGCAGGGTATTGAGGTTTTTCGCCTTGCGAAATTTACGTAGCCAGTGACCTTTGTCACTCAGCTCTTCAGCAGAAATAGTTGGTTGAACAGGCATGCTTTCTCTTGGGGATATTACCCAGGTTGAAATAAAGAAATTAAACAAAATAGCCGGGCAGAAAATAAAGAAAGCCAGGCAAATACCCAGCTCTCTTCTACTACACCTTCCCAGTATGTCAGGCTCGAGGAACGAAGCCGACTACATCATATACGCTGGTCAGGTTTTTTTCAGCTCTTTCGCGCGCCTTTTGTGCGCCTTCTGCCAGAATCGCGATCAGATGGGCCTCATCCTGACGCAACTCGTGGAAACGGGCCTGGATTGGTTCCAGCAGCGCCACCACGGCTTCGGCGGTTTCGGTCTTGAGGTGACCGTACATCTTGCCTTCGAAGTGCTGCTCCAGCTCGGGGATGGAGCGACCCGTCACCCCGGACATCAGGGTCAGCAGGTTGGAGACACCCGGTTTGTTTTCCGGATCGAAACGCACCACCGCCGGCTCGTCGGAGTCGGTCACCGCACGCTTGATCTTCTTGACGATCTGCTTGGGATCTTCCAGCAGGCCGATGAAGTTGGCCTCGTTGTCATCCGACTTGGACATCTTCTTGGTCGGATCCTGCAGGCTCATCACCCGTGCCCCTTCAGTCGGAATGAAAGGCTCCGGCATGGTGAACACCTCACCATAGAGGTTGTTGAAACGGGTGCAGATGTCGCGGGTCAGCTCCAGATGCTGCTTCTGGTCGTTGCCGACCGGCACCTGATTGGCCTGATAGAGCAGAATATCAGCGGCCATCAGCACCGGATAACCGAACAGGCCGACGTTGACGTTGTTCTCGAAACGGGCGGACTTGTCCTTGAACTGGGTCATGCGCGACAGCTCACCCATCTGGGTGTAGCAGTTGAGGATCCAGCCCAGCTCGGCGTGCTGCGGCACGTGAGACTGGATGAAGACGGTGCTCTTCTTGGGATCGATACCGACCGCCAGATAGAGGGCGGCTGCGTCCAGACAAGCCTTGCGCAGGGCAGCAGGGTCCTGACGAGTGGTGATGGCGTGCAGGTCGACGATGCAGTAGAGGCAGTCGAACTCATCCTGCATGTTGACCCACTGACGCAGGGCCCCCATGTAGTTGCCGATGGTCAGTTGACCGGAGGGTTGCGCTCCGCTCAATACGATTGGTTTAGTCATGAGAGTGTTAATCCTTGTTATTCAGCCAGCCCAGCTGCGCTATTAGACCAAAAGTGCATCGAGCTGGGCAAACTGCTCGAATACCCAGTCTGGATGGGAGTCGGCGATGGGGCGGCCATAGTTGTAGCCGTATGCAAGACCCACCACCTTCATGCCAGCCGCCTTGGCCGCCAGCACGTCATTTTCGGAGTCGCCCACCATCAGGGTGCGAGCAGGGCTCACCCCCAACTCCTGGCACGCGTGCAGCAAGGGCTCCGGGCTCGGCTTCTTGACCGGCACACAGTTGCCGCCAAGCCAGAGTTCGAAACAATCGCTGATGCCAAGGGCATCGAGGATAGGGGCCACGAAGTCGCTCGGCTTGTTGGTAACGATCGCCTGCTTGTAGCCCAGGCTTTGCAGGCGACGCAGACTCTGCGCCACCCCTTCATACATCGCCAGCCCTTGCAGCAGGCAAGCGTTGTAGTGCTGGAAAAAGATCGGTCTGGCCTTGGCAAACAGCTCGGGATCGGCCTCGCGATAGGCGAGCGCCCGCTGGATCAGCTTGTCGGCGCCGTTGCCAACCCAGGTACGGATCACCGCTTCATCGGCCTGCGCCAGACCGAGGTCTGCCAGAGTCAGATTGACCGCCAGCGCCAGTTGGGCGGCGCTGTCAATCAGGGTGCCGTCCAGATCGAACAGCACCAAATCAAATGCGCGCTCAGCGTGTGACATGAGCCAGCTCCGCACGCATCTTGTCGATCACCGCCTTGTAGTCAGGCTGGCTGAAAATGGCCGAGCCGGCGACAAACATGTCGGCGCCCGCTTCGGCAATCTCGCGAATGTTGTCGACCTTCACCCCGCCATCGATCTCGAGGCGGATATCGCGGCCGCTCTCGTCGATCAGACGACGCACCTGACGCAGCTTGTCGAGGGTGCCGGGGATGAAGCTCTGACCACCGAAGCCCGGGTTGACCGACATCAGCAGGATCACATCCAGCTTGTCCATCACATACTCGAGGCAGGAGAGCGAGGTAGCAGGATTCAGCACCAGACCCGCCTGGCAGCCCATCTCCTTGATGAGGCCCAAAGAGCGATCAACGTGATCGGACGCTTCCGGATGGAAGGTGATGAGGGAAGCACCGGCCTTGGCAAAATCAGGAATGATGCGATCCACCGGCTTGACCATCAGGTGCACGTCGATGGGGGCCTTGATACCGTAGTCACGCAGCGCCTGACAGACCATGGGGCCAATGGTCAGGTTGGGGACATAGTGGTTGTCCATCACGTCGAAGTGAACCACGTCGGCACCGGCAGCCAGTACCTTGGCTACATCGTCACCCAGACGGGCAAAATCGGCAGAGAGGATCGAGGGGGCAATCAGAAAGTCTTTCATCAGCATCATCCATTGGCAGCCAGGGAGAAAAAGCGGCGCAATTTTAACGTAAAAGGCGGGCGAAAACGACTCGAATGCGGGGTAAATGGGGCAATCGCCTCCCCTCCCCCAGCAACCCGGGTTTTGGGGCATCGGCACGGGCACAGACTCGCCCATAAAAAACGGCGCCCTTGGGCGCCGCATGGTCTGTTACGTCAGTGGCAGTAGTTCACTGTCGCTGGGATAGTAGCCCTGCTCCGGCTCGATACCGGGGGGATAGAGCGCCAACAACTCGGCCACCTTGTTGCGGGTGCCGCCGTTGCGGCTGATAGTGCGCTTGACCAGGATCTCGTCGAGGCGGGCACCGCGATAAAGCTCACGAGTCAGCTCGATATCGTGGTTGCTGATCAGCACCGGCACCCCTTTGTGAGCGGCTGTGTGGCGGGCCAATCGCGCCAAGATCGCCTGATCATCCAGGGTAAACCCACCGGAGGCATAGGTGGTGAAGCTCGCCGTATTGGAGAGCGGCGCATAGGGTGGATCACAATAGATAACCCAATCCTCTTCGGCACGCTTGATGGCGTCGGCGTAGCTCTCGCAGATAAAGGTCGCCTTCTGCGCCTTTTCGGCAAAGGCCCACAGCTCTTTTTCCGGGAAATAGGGCTTCTTGTAGGAACCGAACGGCACGTTGAAGCCGCCCTTCTTGTTGTAGCGGCACAGTCCGTTGAAACCGTGACGGTTGAGAAACAGGAACAAGAGTGCCCGCTCGAAGGTGGTCTCGGTCTGATTGAACTGGGTACGCAGCCGATAATAGGCCGCCTTGTGGTTGTGCTCTGCCACAAACAGCTTGCGCGCCTCGGCAATGAAACTGTCCGGCGTCAGCTTGAGGTGGTTGTACAGGCAGATCAGATCCGGATTGATGTCGTTGAGCACATACGCGTCGTAGTCGGTGTTGAGAAACACAGACCCGGCCCCGACGAAGGGCTCCAGCAACACACGCCCGGCCGGCAGGCGCTCGGCAATCTCTTCAACCAGGGAGTATTTTCCCCCGGCCCATTTTAAAAAAGCGCGTGTTTTTTTCATGGAAATCCGGTGTGTAAGAAGGCAAGACCCAAAAAGGGGGACGATTCTACCCCCTTATCCGGTATCAAGGCTATTGCTTCAGCTCTTTTTGTACCTGTGCAAACGACTTGGGCCAGGGCTGACCTTTCAGCAAGGCTGGCGGAAGCTTGCGAATGGCACTCTTGGCTTGGGTCAAACCGGCATAATCCCCTTGCAGCACCACGTACCAAGGGCTGCCACGGAATTTGGTCTGATAGACCCATACCTTGCCCGCCAAACCATGCTCGGCGACAAATTGATCCACCGCCTTGGTGTTGCTCGCCCCCATCAGCTGAACGCTGTAGTGATTGCGCGGCTTCTTGTTCAAGGTGGCGACCGGTGTCAGGTCCACCTTGGGTGCTGGCGCGGCAACCGGCTCGTTGCTGGCTGTTTTGGTGGTGGCAGCAGGCGTTGCGGTTGTCACCGGATTCTGTACCTTGCTAGTGCTGGCTGGTGCTGTGGTTGCGACTGCACCACTGGGAGCTGTGCCACTCGGGTTCTTGCCGGTCAGCTCGTCCACCACATCAGTAGGCAGTGCGCCGCTCACCTTGGGTTCGGTCATCAGCTTTTGCACGACCTCGTCAGAGATCACCACCCGACGCCCTTCGTAATTGGTTGATTCGGTGGTCACGGTTTCGCTCTCCACCGATTTGGGCAGCACTTTCGCCTCCGGCTGCCAATCTTTCACAACCCCGTTTGGATTGCTGGCTGCATCGCTATTTTGCGCGCCTTGTGCAGCGGTATCGGTATTCGAACCGCCAGCGGTGAGGGGATCGCCTCCCGCTACCGGGATCGGCAATGCAGTGTTCTGCGCAGGATCCTGCAGCGCCGGTTTGCTTTCATTGTCAAACAGCGCAGGCAGCAGGTAGCTCAGCGCCAGCAGGCCGCCAGCGACCAGCGCGATAGCGGTGGCAATCTTCTTGACAGGCAACTCCGCCTGACGCTTCTTGGGCCTTCTGTCGGTCATGATATCCTCCAGTAACTGCATGATGGTGGACGGATGTCCGTTCGCCGTTTTCAGGATCTCCTCCACTTGCGGCTTGGGCAAGAGGGTCGCCGGGATCTTGAGCTCTTTGGCTTTCTCATACAAGAAGATGCGCTGCTCGGGCGGGCTCAGGGGCGGCACTTCCAGCTCAAGGGCTGGCATGGCACGCCCTTTGAGCTGCGGTCGTTGGGTACGACACCAGACGTCACTGCCCGAGACAATAATGGCCAGCTGATGGGGCGCCGCCAGGGTATCGTTATGACGGATGATCGCCCACAACTCTCCCAGCAATTCGGCTGGCAACTGATCAGCCCGCTCTATCAGCAGCAGCAGGGTGGCAGGCTTGCTCCCCTCCAGCATGCGAAAGAAGCTCTCCGCCAGCGCATCCTGTGGATTGAAGAGCGGGCGCGCCACTACCTGTGGCAATAACAGCTGACGCACATCCACCATCTTCATGGCAGGTGTACCAATCAGGCTTACCACCCGCACTTTTTCAGGCAACACGCCGAGCAGGGATTCGCACAGGGTACCGCGACCACAACCGGATTTACCGGAGAGAAAAATGAAAGGGTGATTGAATTCAATCAGATGCAGCAGCCGGTCAACCAGCTGCCGCTGGGAAGGAAGTTTTAGCAGTTTATTCGTCACGACCAGACTCGATCACCGCCAGCAACTCGGCATCGGACACATCCCCCACCACCTGCGCATGGCCGATGCCAACCGGCAACACCAGACGCAGCTTGCCTTCCAGCACCTTCTTGTCACGGCGCATATGGCGAATAAAGGCGGCGAAATCCATCTCGGCAGGCGCATGAATGGGCAGATTGGCGGCCAGCAGCAGAGCGCGCACACGCGCAACGTCCGCTTCGCTCATATCGCCACGGGCCTGCGCAGTCCTGGCTGCCAGCATGGTGCCGGCGGATACTGCTTCACCGTGCAGCCAGTTGCCATACCCCTGCTCGGCCTCGATGGCATGACCAAAGGTGTGACCCAGATTGAGCAGCGCACGGACGCCGTGCTCGGTCTCATCCTGACCGACCACATCGGCTTTGATCTCGCAGCAGCGTTTGATGGCGTAGGCCAGCGCGGCAGGTTCCAGCTGTTGCAGACGCACCATGTTCTGCTCCAGCCAGCTGAAGAAATCAGCATCCCAAATGATGCCGTACTTGATCACCTCGGCCATCCCTGCGGCAAATTCGCGGGCGGGCAAGGTACTCAGACATTCGGTATCGATAACAACTTGTTTGGGCTGATAAAAAGCCCCAATCATGTTCTTGCCGAGGGGGTGGTTGACAGCGGTTTTACCGCCAACAGAGGAGTCAACCTGGGAGAGCAGGGTGGTCGGGATCTGGATAAAAGGAATGCCACGTTGATAGCTTGCTGCCGCAAAGCCCACCACATCCCCGATCACGCCGCCCCCCAGAGCGATCAGTGTCGTATCGCGCCCATGGTTGGTTTCAAGCAGAGCAGACATGATCTGCTCAAAGGTCGCCAGGTTCTTGTATGCCTCACCGTCAGGCAGGAGCAGGTGTTCAACCTGAAAACCCGACAGCAGAGCGGTTACCCGTTCAAGATAAAGCGGAGCAACGACCGTGTTGGTCACTATCATCACCCGCTTGCCCTTGATGGTCGATACCAGCGCCTCGGGGCGCTGCAACAACCCTGCAGCTATCTCGATGGGATAGCTGCGTTCACCCAGTTCGACCTTCAACCGTTCCATGGACGTCCTCTAGATTACATACCGATCAGCTTTACAATTTGATTGGCAACGATTTTTGCGCTCTGGTCATCGGTGTGCACAACAAAGTCGGCAACCTCTTCATACAGAGCATTGCGCTCTTGTGCCAGACGTTCCAGCACTTCGCGTGCCGGTTCTTCGGTCTGTAGCAGAGGGCGGCGTTTGTCTCGCTGTGTGCGCGCCAGCTGCTTTTCGATAGTGGTTTCGAGGTAGACCACGATGCCGCGAGCAGACAACTTGTTGCGGGTTTCGCGACTCTTGATGGCACCGCCACCCGTCGCCAGCACGATACCCTGCTGCTCTGACAATTCGCCGATCACCTTCTCTTCGCGAATCCGGAAACCTTCTTCGCCTTCAACATCGAACACCCAGCCGATATCAGCACCACTGCGGCGCTCAATCTCATGATCTGAGTCGAAAAACTCCATATGCAGTTGTTCTGCCAGATGTCTACCTATGGTGCTCTTGCCCGCACCCATGGGACCTATCAGGAAAATATTGCGTTTCTCAGCCATGTCTTTTCGTTAGTAATTACAAACTGTACGACCCCGATGAATACTGGATCGGGGTACCTATGAACCTTATCTTGCGATGGATCAGGAGGGGGATTATCTCAATAGATATCGGGACTGGCAACCGCAGCCCTTACGCCCCAGCCTCATTGGGGCGTAAGGTTATATGTGTTTTACCCTCACATGTAAAGCATTCAGAAGGCGTCGGTAACTATCTTGGGCGTCACGAAAATCAGCAACTCCCGCTTTTTGTTCTCGCTGGTGGTCTTGCGGAACAAGGCCCCCAACCCGGGAATATCACCCAGCAGCGGCACCTTGGTCACATCGCTCTTGATGGTCTGCTGATAAATGCCGCCCAACACCAGTGTCTCGCCATTGTTCACCAGCACCTGAGTGGTGATGGACTGGGCGTTGATGGAAACCGCATCACCGGTACCGGTCGGTACCGTTTCACCCTTGGTATCCTGGGTCACGGTCAGGTCGAGAATCACCCGATTGTCAGGGGTGATCTGCGGGGTAACCTTCAGGCTCAATACCGCCTTCTTGAAGGTAACCGAGGTAGCGCCACTGGAAGAGGACTCCACATAGGGGATCTCGGTACCCTGTTCGATCAACGCCGGTTTCTGGTTCGCAGTGGTCACGCGCGGACTGGCTATAATCTCGGCTTTGCTCTCTTTTTCCAGCGCCGACAACTCGAGATCCAGCAAGGTGCCATCAGCCAGACGAGCGACCTGAAATGCCAGGGTGCCAGCAGCATTGGTTACCGGTAGATTGACATTGAGACGCTGATCCAACGCAGCCGGATCCCGGGTTATGGCAGAGTTACCATTATCATTACCAGATGAATCATTGCCTTCGATAGAACCGGACGTACTGTTGCCATGACCATCGTTTTTGGTCACTCCCCACCGCACCCCGAGCGCTTCATCAAAGCCGTCATCAATGGTCACCATCCGCGCCTCGATAACCACCTGCTTGACCGGAATATCGAGAATATCGAGCATCCGTTTGATGCTGCTGATGACATCGGCGGTATCCTTGACCACCAGCACGTTGGTTCGCTCGTCCACGCTCACCGCACCACGGGGTGACAGCAACTTGGTACTTTCGGAAGAGAGCAGTGCAGCCACTTCCGAGGCCTTGGCATAGTTTATCTGCAGATATTCGGTATAGAGCTGCGCCAAATCTGCAACCTGATTGCGGCTCTCAAGTTGCTGCTTCTCGCGTGTTGCGATCTCTTCCGCCGGTGCCACCAGCAGAATGTTGTTGTCCAGTCGTTTATCAAGACCCCGCACTTTCAAAATAATGTCGAGCGCCTGCTCCCACGGCACCCCATCCAGACGCAGGGTAATATTGCCTGCTACCGAATCTGTGGTTACCAAGTTAAGGTTGTTGAAATCGGCGATCAGCTGCAACACGGTACGGACTGGAATATCCTGGAAGTTCAATGAGATGGGCTTGCCCTGATACTGCTTGGATGCCGTGGCCGTCGTCCGCTTTTTCACCTCGATAATGAAGAGCTTGTCTGCCTGATCGTAACGGTAATCAAACTGACCATTGATCGACAGTTCAAACAGGGTATCGCTCCCCTGCCGGGATACTTCAACCTGTGAGACCGGCGTTGCAAAATCCTGCACATTGATCAGATTAAGCAAACCATCCGGTACCCGAGTGCCATGAAACTTGGCCAGTACGGTCTGGCCGCGGCTGCTCACATCAACAGCGGCCGAGCTGTTATCCAGTGTGACCAGAAACTCCCCCTGGCCATCTTTGCCACGACGAAAATCCACACCGGTAACCGAGTTGAAATAGGCGCCGCCCCCACTGCTTTGATAGTTGTTGAGCACCGGCTTACTGGCAGGCTGTGTGGCTACCGGCGTTGTCACGGGCGCAACAGGCATAGACCGGGCAATGACCTGAGGATTGAGCAGCGCCGAAGGAGAGGGTGTGGCCACCATCGCAGAGGGCGCTGGCACAGGAGTAGCCGAGGTTGCGGGTGCAATCAGCGCGCTCTCACCATTGATGAGCCCGGAAGAGGCCCCCTCGCCCAATGACACCAGTAATTTGTTCCCCTGTTGCTGAACCTGATAGGGGGCAAGCTGATCGAGTGCGATCTTGATATCCAGACCTGCGCCCTTACCCTCAACCTTGATATTATCTACCCCCAGGCGCTGGATCGGCAGCGGGTTCACTTTCAGCGCCCCTACCGCACCGGGAACATGCAACAACAGCTGATTGGGTTGGTAAGAGAGACGATCGGTAAAGCCCGTGACCGGCTCACTGAAACTGAGCTCCACCAGCAATTGATCGGCCAGCAGCGGATTGACCTTGATCTCCTGCAGGGTTGCCACTGCCCACGCCTGACTGAGGGCGCTGGCGCAAAACAGCAAAGCCACTTTGGATACACTCTCTATTGTTGTTCTCATTGCTGTTCGTCCCTGATTATTGTTTTTCTTGCACATTGGCCATCGCCAACTGGGTTTCTCTTGTTACCCAGCACCCCTTCCCGTCCGGAATGGTTTCCAGCAAATCCACGGCAGTGTCAGTGATCTTGATGACTCGGCCCTGATCAAGCCCCATATACTGGTTGAGCCCGACCCGCATCGATTTGCCATCCGGGGTGCTGATCAAGGCCCACAGCTGACCCGCCTTACCCAAAGAGCCATGCATCGACAGACTGGCCAGCGAATAATTTTCCAGCACCTCTTTCTCACGATCCATCAGGGTCTGAGCACAATCCGGCTGGGCCTTGGTAGTGCTTGTGCTTCCGACCGTCGCCTCAGGCTGGGGAACCATGAAGGGGCTGCGCAACTCGCGTTGCTGGTAGTGCATGGGGGCAAAAGGCTTCAGCTCGGGCAAGGGCTCGATAGGTATGGGCGGCCTTGCTTTGGTCTGGGCGACATAGCTATCCATGTCCTCCTGACCACCACACGCCGCCAGCAAGAGGGCAGGCAACAACCAGCAGATGCGTCTCATTGTTTCGGCTCCACTGTTTTACCGTTGTACTTGTAGGTCTTGGCCAGCATCGACATCGAAATCAGCTCCCCTTCATCCTTGCTCTGACCCAGAGTGAAGGAGTCAAGAATGACGATACGGGGCAAGGCGGCCATGTCAGCGGTGAACTTGCCAATTTCATGGTAAGTGCCTACTACCTCGATACGCATTGGTAGCTCGGTTGAAAACTCGTGCTTTACCTCTGGCTCCCAGTTGATCCGGTTCAATTTCAAGCCGTTGTCGGTAGCAATAAAGCTGATATCGTCCAGCAGCCCGGCGACCTCATGGGTATTGGGCAACTGCTTGAGCTGGGTATCAACCAGTTGCTCAAGCTGAACCATTTGCGCCTTGTATGCCCCCAGGTTGGCAGCCAGCATCGCCTTGCTTTCAAACTGGGCTTTCAGTTCGGTCTCCTTCCCCGCTTCCTGAGTCAAACTGGTCAGTGAGTTGGCAATCACGTAGTAGTAGATGGCGCCACCGGTCAACACGCAGCAGAAAAAGATGAAGACCCCTTTTGCCCATTTTGGCCAGCTTGCTATGTCATTGATATCCAGCTCGTTGAGTTGCTGAAGATTCATTGTTGCTCCTTGGCCACATTCCCTGCAGCCGCAGCATTGTTGGCGATCAGGAACATCATGGAAAACTGGCTCAATGACACTGGCGCAACATCAGCCGCAAAAATAGTGCTTATCTTTGCCTGACCCAACCAACCGGAACCATCAATCCGCCGCATCATGCTGGCCACCCGACCATAGGCTTCGGTCTTGCCATTAACATCGATAATATTGTTCTGCATCGAGAGGGTGTTGAGGTAAACCCCATTGGGTACCAATGAAGGCAGCTGATTGAAGAGGCGGACGGGCACATTGCGTCGCATCTGCAACTGCTCGATGAGCTGCATCCGATCGATCAGCTCCTTGCGACGCTCTTTGAGCAGACGGATCTCCCCCAGTTGGGCATCCAGAATAGTCATCTCCTGAACCAGCCTCTGGTTGCGCTGCTGCTGGGCGACGATCTGGCGATCAACCAGCCAGTTGGCAAAAAATCCCAGCGCGACCGTGGCCAGCACAAAAATCCCAAGCAAAGCCCCAAACTGTTTCTTTTGGCGCTGGGCACGGGCTTCACGCCAGGGCAGAAGGTTTATATTTGACATGGTGTGAAACTCCTCAGAGCCAACCCGAATGCCGTCATATATTTAGCACCATGTACCAGCTCGGCCTCCCCTTTCGGCTTGCCAAACAGGGCGAACAGATCCGGGTGCAACACCTCGCAATTGACCTCTTCTTTTACCTGTACCAACAAACCGGGTAGCAGACTGCCTCCCCCCGTCAGCACCAGTTTTGCGATGTCGCGATAACCGGATGAACTGCAAAACAGCTGGATATTGCGCCGCACTTGCTGCAACAGCGAGTTGATATGGGGCATCAGCACATCCAGCTCATGGTCAACAGGCAAGGTACCTTTGGTTTTAGCCTGCTCAGCCTCATCCAGCGTCATGCCATAAAAGGAGGAGAGCGCCTGGCTGTACTGATCGCCACCGAAGTTCTGCAAGCGGGAGTAGATCACCTCTCCCTTGACCAGCGCTGCAAAGGTCATGGCACTGGCACCGATGTCGATCACCCCGATTGGCCGTTCACTCTCCAGCAATTCGGGCAGACAGGCCACCACGGCACGGCCCAGCGCGTGGGCGCCCACATCCACCACCTTGACGGCAATACCGGCTTCGGCAAGGGCGCTGACCCGGCCGTTGACACTCTCGGTGCGGGCTGCGCTCAGCAGCACATCTTGACGATCTTCGCTATTGTTGGTGCTCAGCACCTCAAAATCGAGACTCACTTCATCGAGGGGGAAGGGAATGATCTGTTCGGCCTCCAGCTGCACCTGACTCTCCAGCTCCTTGTCGCTGAGGCGGGCATCAATCTGGATCACCTTGGTTATCACGTTGGACCCGGTCACCGCAGTGGCGGCATAGTCGCTGTGAGTTGGGATCAGGCGCTTGAGAGTCTTGAGAGATTGGCTGACGCGCTCGATATCCTGCAATTGATAGTCAACCAGCGTCCCTTTCGGGGTGGCAATATCGGCGACAGATTCGAGATGAAGCTTGCCGGGTCGGCCACTGAGGGTAACGGCCTTGATGGTCTGGCTGCCAAAATCAATGCCCACCAGAGGGAGGAGGGATCCCTTGTTAAAAAGCCCAAACATATACACATCCATGCGTTATTTGGTTTTATTCCTGAACAGAGTGTAGGACACCCGATCAGAGGAGTGCTTCACTCATCCTAAATGCTCTAACTATCAATGTCATAAAGTTTATGCCGAAAAGTGACCCATCTCGCTTTCTTCATGGCAAGTGGCCCTCCTTGGTTATTGCTCCCTGTAGTGCTAACCTCTCGCATCCTTTTGAGGTGGGTGGCTCGCCACAGGAAAACCTCGAATTCCCGATGGCAAAAGGGCTATACTCTGCGCCCGTTGGCTAATTTTAAGACGATTGGTAGTTCTTCCATGCTGAAATGGCTCGTTCGCCTGTTTATTGTCATGATGCTGGGTGCTGTGCTGGGTGTTGCCAGCCTCATCGGTATCTACTTCTATATCAAACCCCAACTGCCCGATGTCACCGCACTGCGTGACGTCAAGCTGGCAACCCCGATGCGGGTTTACAGCCGGGATGGGGAGTTGATCGCCCAATATGGCGAAATTCGTCGCATTCCGCTGCGTCTGGACGAAATTCCGCAACCCATGATCGATGCCGTACTGGCGACCGAAGATGCACGTTTCTATGAGCACCCGGGCATTGACCCGATAGGTATCATTCGAGCCGCTTCCGTCTGGGCTGTTTCCGGCCATGCCCGTCAGGGGGCCAGTACCATCACCCAGCAGGTTGCGCGCAACTTCTTCCTGAGCAATGAGAAGACCATCATCCGCAAGATCAAGGAGGTCTTCCTGGCTTGGCGGATCGAGCAGAATCTCTCAAAAGACGAGATCCTCGAACTGTACCTCAACAAGATCCCCCTCGGTTATCGCTCCTTCGGGATCGGTGCTGCGGCACAGGTTTACTTTGGTAAAGAGGTCAAGGATCTGGGACTGGACGAGATCGCCATCATTGCCGGTCTGCCGAAAGCTCCCTCCATGCTCAACCCCATCCGCTCCCCCGAACGGGCCTTTGCGCGCCGCAACGTCGTGCTGGGCCGGATGCTGGAAACCGGCAAGATCACCCAGGCCCAGTTTGACGAAGCGTCCAAGATGCCGATCAAGGCCCGTTTTCACGGCGCCGAAGTGACCCTGCACGCCCCCTATCTGGGGGAAATGGTGCGCCAGAAGATGGTCGAGCAGTTCGGTGAAGATGCCTATACCATGGGCCTGCACGTCTACACTACCGTCTCTGCCGAACGTCAGCGGGCGGCAAGACAGGCACTGCTCGATGGCGTTTTTGCCTATGACATGCGCCACGGCTATCGCGGCCCAACGGCTCAGTTATGGAAGGCTGGCGAGACAGCCTGGGATTACGAGCAGATTGTCGCTCACCTTGGCAAGCAGCCCACTTATGATCCGCTGATGGCGGCGGTCGTGACCAAGCTTGGTGATCGCAGCGCCACGCTGGTACTGAAGAATGGCAAGGAAGCAGAGCTCGGCTGGAACGGCATTAAATGGGCCCGCTCCTTTATTACCGACGACCGTCAGAGCTATGCCCCGAAATCGGCGCGCGATGTGCTGAAAGTCGGCGCCCAGATCTGGGTACGGGAAGAGGGCGAAGAGTTGCTGCTGGCCCAAATCCCGGACGTCAACGCCGCGCTGGTTGCCATGAACCCGAAAAATGGGGCACTGGAAGCACTGGTCGGTGGTTTCAGCTTCGAACTCTCCAAATTCAACCGGGTCGATCAGGCGCGTCGCCAGATCGGTTCCAATATCAAGCCCTTCCTCTATGCGACCGCGCTGGAGCATGGCTATACCCTGGCGTCGCTCATCAACGATGCGCCGATCAACCAGTGGGATCCGTCAAAAGGGCCCATGTGGCAGCCCAAGAACTCCCCGGCCGTTTATGATGGCCCCACCCCGCTGCGTCTGGGTCTGGCCAAGTCCAAGAACGTGATGTCGGTTCGACTGATGCGCGCCATCGGTCTGGATACCTATATCGACGGTCTGACCCGCTTTGGCTTCCCCCGCGACTTCATCTCTCCCCATGAGTCGCTGGCGCTGGGCGCTGCCGAATTCACCCCCCTCGAAGTGGTACGTGGTTACTCGGTACTGGCCAACGGTGGCTTCCTGGTTACCCCATACTTCATTGACAAAGTGACCGACAGTCTGGAGAACACCCTCTATCAGGCCAATCCTGCTATTGCTTGCACCACCTGCGAACAGCAGGCCGCACCCGAGCAGAGCACACTACCGGAGCCAACTGTTGATGGAGCCGCACAAGATGGCACGCAGACCCCGCTCGCGCCAACCATCGCCCCGCATACCATCAGTGCCCAGAGTGCGTTCCTGATCACCGACACCCTGAGCACAGCCATCTGGGGTGGCAACGGCTGGCGTGGTACCGGCTGGCGTGCAGCCCGCGACCTGAAACGTCACGATATCTCAGGCAAAACCGGTACCACCAACGAATCGCGGGATGCCTGGTTCTCCGGCTACACCCCGGACATCGTTGCCACCTCCTGGATCGGTTTTGACAACCACCAGCGTGGCCTTGGCCGTGCCGAGTTTGGCGGTGGCGCCGCGCAGCCTATCTGGATCGACTTCATGAAAGTCGCCCTCAAAAAGCTGCCGGAGCACAAAATGCCGGTTCCCGAAGGGATCATGACAGTGAAGATTGATAGCGAAACCGGCCTGCTGGCAACCAGTGGCGGCACCGACGAATACTTCAAGGAAGGGACCGAGCCGACCCGCTATGCAGCACCGAGCTCGGATGGCAATCAGGTCTACGGTGGTGACAACCCCGATGTGGAAGGGCCTGTCTCAACCGACGATATCTTCTAAGCTGCTCTCGCGGCAGAAGCAAAACCGGCAGCCTTGGCTGCCGGTTTTTTTATTGGGCCAACTGCTTGGTCATCAGCGTGGCAATCGAGGCTGCCAGCTCATTGAAACAGGGGCGACGCACCGAGTAGTGGCGATAGAGCAGCGAGATGGTACGCCCCGGCACAGGGTCAACCACAGGTCGATAGCTCACCCCTCCCTCATCATGATCAGCAGGTACGGCCAGCTTTGGCACCAGGGTCATGCCGCTACCGGCGGCCACCATGTTGCGCAGGGTCTCGAGACTGGTACCCTTGAAGCGTTGATCCTCACCAATCCCGCCAGCGAAACAGAATCCCATCGCCTGATCCCGCAAACAGTGGCCATCGGCCAGCATCAGCAATTTCTTGCCCTTGAGATTGCCAAGCGGCACCTGTCTGGCCTGTGCTTCGGGGTGATGGCAAGGCACCGCCAACCACATCGGCTCGTGGTAGAGCTGGATTGAACCAAACCCTTCCATCCCCGGCATCTCGGCCAGAATGACGCAATCCAGCTCCCCCTCTTCCAGCCGTTTGAGCAGGGTTTGAGTCTGCTCCTCATAAAGGTAAAACTCCAGCTGGGGAAAACGCTCACGCAGGGTCTGGATAATGCGGGGCAACAGGTAGGGGCCCACGGTCGGAATAAAACCGATATGGATCTCCCCGGACATCGGCTCGGAGAAGTGCTGACCGATGCTCTTGAGCTCGCGCACCTCCTTGAGCACCCGACGCGCCTGATGGGCCATGGCATCGCCAGCCGGAGTAAACAGCACCTTGCGCGAGGTACGTTCGATCAGAATGACCCCGAGTTCATCTTCCAGCTTGCGCAGCTGGCCGCTCAGGGTGGGTTGACTGACAAAGCAGCGTTCAGCAGCTTTGCGAAAATGTTTTTCCTCATCCAGCGCCACCAGATATTCGAGATCGCGAAGATTCATACAGCAAGAGTCCTGCCTGGAAAATGGGCCATCAGCATGCACAATATCGTCCGGCTGGACAAGTCATCCGCTCGCGGTGAACCTCTCCGGCTGCCCCTCCAAAACAGAAAAAGCCCGATCACCTTGCGGCAATCGGGCTGTTTGACTCACCGAGGGATTACACCCTGAAACGGCGCACCATATCTTGCAGTTGGGTAGCCAGATGGTTCAGCTCGTTGCACGCCTGAGCCATCTGGGTGGCACCGGCGGCCACCTCTTCGGAAGCGTGGCTGATATTGACCACGTTGCGGTTGAGCTCCTCGCTCACCGCGCCCTGCTCTTCGGTGGCCGTTGCAATCTGGATGTTCATGTGGGAGATGCTGCTGACCGAGCCACTGATCTGGGAGATAGACTCGCCCGCTTCCCGCGCGGTAGCAACCGTGGTGTTCATCAGCTCCTGACTCTGTTGCATGGTACTGCCCGCCTGTTCGGCACGCTGCTGCAACTCGGCAATGATGGTATTGATCTGGGAGGTGGAGTCCTGAGTGCGCTTGGCCAGAGTACGCACCTCATCCGCCACCACAGCAAACCCCCGTCCTTGCTCACCGGCACGGGCCGCTTCAATCGCCGCATTCAATGCCAGCAGGTTGGTCTGTTCGGCAATACCGCGGATCACCTCCAGCACCATGCCGATATTGCGGCTGTCATCGCCCAGTTGGCGGATCACCACCGCAGTACTCTCAATGGCACCGGCGACCCGTTCAATACGTTGAATGGAGTCATTCACCGTTTGCGCACCAAGTTCGGCCGTCTCACTGGCCGAGGTGGCAGCACTGGCCGCATCGCTGGTGTTGCGAGAGACCTCCTGCACCGTAGCCTGCATCTCGTTCATCGCCGTTGCCAGCTGGTTCAGCTCATGTTGCTGAGCATTCATATTGTTGGCTGACTGCCTTGCTACGGCACTGATCTCTTCTACCGCAGAGCTCATCTGTACAACAGAACCGGATACCTCCCCAACCAGTTTGCGCAAGTTTTCTTGCATCTGCGCAAAGCCTTTCGCCAGTTGTCCTAATTCATCCTGATTAAACGCATTCAACTCCACACGATGAGTCAAATCACCAGCCGCGACGCTACCAACAAGTTCCAGCAAGCGATTAACGGGTCGTTTGATTTGCTGACTCAAATACCATGCAATCAACACCACGAAAATGAGAGTCGCTGCGCCAGTCAAGATACTGAGGAATTTGGAGCTGGTGTATGCCTCTTCACCTTGGGCATCCATCTCCTTGCCAATACGCTCATTTATCTCACGCAAATCCATCGTTAATTTTGTTGCCTGCTCCAGCGTGGTTCTGAGATTCCCTTGCAAAATCTCTCTTGTCTTGTCACTACTCTGTTTCACCGCCTGATATAGCGGGTCATGCGCTGTAAAAAAGGCATTTCCGGCAGTCTTCAACGCGTTAAAGGTTTGCTCTTCATCAGCAGCATTAAAAGCCAATCCGCCGTAATTAGCCGCAGCCTGCTCAAAACGTGCCTTTGAATCCATCACACCTTGTTGGGTTCGTTCAATATCCGCACTGTCGTTGTAGCCCATCGCGATCACCATAGATAATTGGAAACGCCGAGCATCAAGCAGTGCGATATGCATCTGACTTGCATAGCGAACAGAAGGGATAAGATTCTCTGCCAATACAGTGTTTTGTTGATTGAGATACGACAGTCGTGAGACGCCATACCCGGCAAGCAGGCATACGCACAGTGCCAGCACTGCAAAGCCAGTACTCAACTTCTGGCCTATGGACATATTCTGGAGCATAGATTCATCCTTAACTGCGTGTCATCGTTTAATGTCGGTTTTGATAGGAGCTATGGGTTCATGTTTTTGTAATTGAGCATAGCCGTAGAGCTGTGCTTTTGTAGTTTGCATAAACACCATATATCGCTATCGACACGCAGAGAGGGGCACTTTAACTACCGCAGACTATTAACGGTTTACTCTATTGCACGCAACAGTCGTGGGATCAGCAACTCCGGCTCCCCCAGATACTGGTTGACCTCTATCCTTTCGAGTTTTCCCCCTCGCGCTATACCCAAAGTAGGATAACCCTGACCGCCCAGCCGTTTCATCCAGCCCTGGCTATCTGCCAGATGTTGCAGCAAGGGGGCCTGCAGATAAGCTTGCTGGAATACCTCGGCTGCAATCCCCTGCTCTGCCGCCAGCGTGGCGAGAAACGCTGGCTCACCAATCCAGATCCCGTCCCGATAGTGGGATTGCTGGATCCGGTGCAACATGACCAGCCCATCGCCCCCCAACGCAGTGACGGCCAAAACCGCACGGATCGGCGGCTCGGAGTCCAGCAGACACCCTTCCCGCAGCAGCAGTTCGTTAAAGTAGCGCTCGCCAAAATGCTGGCCGGTCAGCGCTTCGATCCGCTGATCATGGGGGCGCACATAATCACGCAATGCCTCGCCCATCGGCTGACGGCGACTACCCATCCAGAGACCGCCCGCATGCAGCTCGATCTTGAGTCCGGCCATGGTGGCTGCCGCCTGCAACAGGGGGGCGGCACCGTAGCACCAGCCACAGAGCGGGTCATAGACATAATGGAGGGTGGTTTGTTGTTCGCTCATCTTCATTCTCACTTCAATCTTGGATAAAAAACCGGGCCCTTAGGCCCGGTAAAAAAACACAGGGAAAGCAGGCTCAGTGGCTTACCACTTCATCTCGCCGGTATTGACCTTGGCACCGATGGCCAGACCATCGTCAACCGGCAGTGCCGGATAGGCCTTCTTCAGAGCTTCAATCAGCTCACCGGAATTTTTCGCCTTGGCCAGCTCCTGTTCGAAACGCTCTACATAGTCACGGGTAAAGCTCACAGCAGCAGTACCTTTGGGAGCCGTGCCCAGGAAGTGGCCCGGCACCACACGCTCGGGTTTCAGGGCCAGCAGGTTATCCAGCGCCTTGACCCAGTTACTGCGAGCCGCCTTGGTCTGGCTGTCGGCCATCCAGACATGCACCCCGTGGTAAACCGGCACACCGCCAAAAGCAGTCTTGATGGAAGGGGCCCAGAGGTAGGCATTCGGGGTATTCATCTCTTTGATTTCAATCTTCTCGCCATCCAGCGTCAGGTGGCTGGCGGTCATCACTTGCGGCACGGTCAGGCTCTTCGGTGCCCCCTTGCCGAGGATCGGGCTCCAGTAGCTCAGCTTGGCATCCTTGGTCTGGTTGATATGGTCAACCACATGCTGATCGGCCAGCACTTTGACATCCGGGAACGCCGCCATGACCGGCTCTAGACCGAAGTAGAAGTCGGGATCACCGGCACTGATATAGACAGTGGTCAGCTTCTTGCCGCTCTTCTTGATCATGTCGACCAGCGCCTGACCATTTTGCACATCGAATTGGGCATCGATCAGGATGGCCTCTTTGTCACCGGTCACCAGTGAGGAGGAGACCGGGAAGATCGCCTTCTCGCCAGGGTTGTAGACGGTCACGCTCAGGGGGGCGGCCAGTACGGCGCCACTCAACAGGGTGGTAGCCAGAGTCAGGTTGCGGATCAGGGTGTTGTTCATCATCTATTCCTCATTAAGTATTCGGGGGTTCATTTTATGGACACAGTGTATTGGATCACTTAAGGTGCAAATACAGCATAAAAAGCGCATCACTGTTGCACATATCGAACATATAGAGAGCCGTACATGGATCGACTGACCGCCTTGCGGGTCTTTGTCAGCGTAGTCGAACAAGGGAGCCTGAGCGGCGCCGGAGAGAAACTGGATATGTCGCGCGCTATGGTGTCGCGCTATCTGGCCGAGCTGGAGAGCTGGATGGGCGCCCGCCTGCTGCACCGTACTACCCGTCGTCTGAGTCTGACCGGGCCAGGAGAGGAGGCACTGAACCGGGCCCGCGCCATGCTGGCGCTCGGCGAAGAGATGGAGCAGATCGCCGTGAAGGGGGATGACGCCCCCAAGGGGCAACTGCGGATCACCAGCAGCTACTCCCTGTCAGAAGCGCTGCTGGTCGGGGCTGCCAACGACTATCTGGCGCAATACCCGGGGACGGCCATCGACATTCTGCTGCTCGACAGAACCGTCAATCTGGTGGAGGAGCGGATCGATCTGGCGGTGCGCATCACCAACGACCTCGACCCCAATCTGGTGGCGCGCCGTCTTGGCACCTGCCACTCGGTAGTCTGTGCCAGCCCGGCCTATCTGGCCCGTCATCCGATGCCACACAAGGTGCAGGATTTGGCGCTGCACAACTGCCTCACTTACACCTACTTTGGCAAGAGCCTGTGGGAGTTCAATGGACCGGACGGTCCCGAGTCAGTGCCGGTCAGCGGTAACCTGAGCGCCAATATCTCCAACCTGCTGCTGGAAGCAACGCTGGAAGGCGCAGGGATCAGCCTGCAACCCCGCTACTCGGCACAACCCTATCTGGAGCGCGGGGAACTGGTGCCCCTGCTGACCGACTGGCAGCCCAAGCGGCTCGGGGTCTACGGGGTGTATGCCACCCGCAAGCAGATGTCGCCGCTACTGCGCAGCTTCCTCGATTTTCTGCTGGCTCGCATGGCGGCGGATCCCATCTGGCAGGAGTGAACATACCTCAAACCCGATCATGAAGAAGGGGCCGCTGCGGGCCCCTTCTTCACTCTGATCCCTTGATCAGGCTTCAAATCCGAATGGTTCTGAGTGCGGCGCTTCCGGCTGCGCACTCTCGTCCAGGAAAATATCCCGATAAGCCACATAGATGGAGTAGTTGAGCGCCGGGATCACCACCAGCAGACCTACCAGCAACAGCACAGCGCCAAACAGCAACAAAATGGCTGAGAGCAGCCCCCACCAGAAGAAGGGAAAAAAATTGCGCCAGCAGCCGAAGAAGCTCAGCCGTACCGCCTGGATGATGCCGATATCGTGGTGGAAGATCAGCGCAGGAGCAAAGGTGACCCCCATCAGCACGGGAATGATGAGCAGCATCCCCACCAGCAATACCAGCAGCAGTTGTTGCAACTGGCTGGCTGAGACCACCATGCTCTCGGGATCCTGCGTCAGCAGCGGGAGCAGCCCCCACATGGAGAGCAGACCGAGACAGACGAGGCCCACCAGGCTAAACAGCAGCAACACCAGCAGACCACCTAGCATCAGCGGGGTCAGCTTGTGGCGAAAACCGGCGAAGAGATCGGCAAACTGCAGCGGCTCCCCCCGATAACCCCGAGCGGCGACCGCCACCCAACCCGCGCCCCACACCATGTAGAGCAGCTGGGAGATAAGGCCACCCGCCGGCAGCTGCTCCAGCAGCATGCCCACCATAAACCAGACCAGCACCATGGCCACGCTGATCCCCATCCCCTTGTTGAAGATATCGAACCCGCTGCGAACCCAGAGCCAGCCACGACCTGTCGTGTACCGGGCCGGAGTAGTGCGCAAAGGGGGTAATCCGTTCATATCGTCTCCTCGGAGTGTCGGTGGCATCAGTGCCGGAAGCCGATTCTAGAGCCAGGGCGGGGGCGACTCAATGGCGAAGCGGCCCGACCACGACATAAAACCTGACGCAGCTATGCACAAAAGGGGCGTCAGCCACGCCTCGCCTCTGGCTGCCCCGACTATAACGAGGCACAATCTGCTCCCTCCCCCAGCCGCGCCTATCATGGCCAGCATGTCGTGATCACCCTTTAGTGATCGGCGAATGCCGGACAAGGGGTTGTCATCCCGCCATCCCGGGCGCTTTAACATCGAGTGGTATCGTCATGAGAGTTGTTTGTTGTCTGTTGTTGTTACTGGCCAGCCAGTCGGCCCTGGCAGAGGGTTTTATCAGTCGCCTGCTCAACCATCCGGTGCCGGGTGGCGTTGCGGTGCTCCCTCTTGGCGCGTCACCCACTGCCCCCACGGCCCGCTATCACGACAAACCCGTGCTGGTAGTGCGCGAAGACAACCAGTGGATCGCCATCGTCGGCATCTCTCTCAAAAACCCGCCCGGTGCCCAGCAACTGAGCACAGGTGATGGCCGTACTCTCGGCTTCACCGTGACCCCCAAGCACTACCGCGAGCAGCACATCAAGCTCAAGAACAGCCGTCAGGTCAATCCGCTCGCCGAGGATATGACCCGTATCAACCGCGAGCTGGCGGAGCAGACCCGGGCTTACCAGACCTTCAGCCCCAACCAGCCGAGCAACCTGATGTTCGACAAGCCGGTCAACGGCCCCCTCTCCAGCCCGTTTGGCCTGCGTCGTTTCTTCAATGGCGAGGAGCGCAATCCCCACTCAGGCCTCGACTTCGCCGTGGGCGCCGGCACCCCGATCAAGTCCCCCGCCGCCGGCAAGGTGATCCTGATCGGCAACTACTTCTTCAACGGCAATACCGTCTTTGTCGACCACGGTCAGGGGCTCATCAGCATGTTCTGCCACATGTCGAAGATCGATGTGAAGCTCGGCCAGAGCCTGCCGCGTGGCGGCATCGTCGGGCGAGTCGGTTCGACCGGCCGCGCTACCGGCCCCCATATGCACTGGAACGTCAGCCTCAACGATACCCGGGTCGATCCCGCTATCTTTATCGGCGCCTTCAAGCCCTGAATCGGCAGAGCCCGTTAACAAAACATCCTCTAACAAAACAGGCAGCCCATGGCTGCCTGTCTGCTATCTGCACGTCGAACCTGATTACCTATCCGGCCAGCGCGTGGGCGCCGGACTCCCGACGCATCGCCCGCCACATCACCAACACCAGCAAGGAGCTGCACGTTGGCAATGCCAGCCAGACCCCGGGCACGCCCCACAGGGTCGAGAATCCCCACAAGAAACCGCCGATCAGCACCAGCTTGCCACCGGTGAGCAGGGAGGCGATGCGGGCCCGATTGATGGCCTGGAAGTAGGTGGCCCCCACCAGCAGCAAGCCCTCCATCGGCAGCCCCCAGAAGTAGAGCCAGATCCCGAGGCTCGCCACCGGCAGCAGGGTAGCGTTGTCCCCGGCAAACAGATAGACCGCCGCCTCCGGCCACAGATAAAGCGGGAACATGGCGCACAGGGCGATCCCCAGCGTCACTCCGAGTGCCAGATTGCGGATCCGCAGCACCCGCCGCCAGTGACCGGCGCCCGCATTAAAGCTGGCGATGGGCTGGATACCCATGGCGATCCCCTCGAACACCAGATAGAAGAAGGCCTCGGTGTAACTGATCACCCCGTAGGCCGCCACATGCAGCGAAGTGCCGACCGCCAGCAACGCCTTGTTGTGCAGCGCCAGCACTACCGAGAGATAGAGGTACATCAGAAAACTGGAGATCCCGAGGCGCACCGTCTCGCCCATCAGCCGCAGCTCTGGGCGCAAGGTGTCCCAGCTTATCCGCAGCTGGCTGCGCGGTGTGAAGAAGTGCCACAGGCAGGCGAGGCCCGTCACTGCCTGGGAAAGCATAGTGGCCGTCGCCACCCCGGCCAGTCCGAACGGAAACACCACCATCAGCAGATAGTCGAGCAGCACGTTGAGCAGCCCCCCGACTACCATGATGAGGGTGACAAATCCGGGGCGGCCATCGTTGCGCAGCAGCGAGCTGAACGCCATCGACAGCACCGCAAAGACGCCGAGCCAGGCGTAGGCCTGCAGGTAGGAGAGTCCGGCGGTGAAGATCTCCCCCTCCGCCCCCATCCAGGCCAGCATGGGCTCGCCATAGCGGATCCCGATAAAACTGAGCAGTGCCGAGGCCAGCAACACCATCACCAGCGCATTGCCGACGATATGGCGGGCTTTGGCCGGGTTGCCCTGCCCCAAATAGAAGGAGACCAGCGACGAGGCCCCCATGCCGATCAGCGCCCCCACCGCATAAAGCACGGCGCAGATGGGATAAGCCAGCATCAGACCGGCCATGCCATCCTGACCCAGCACATGGCCAACGAAGATGCCATCGATGGTGACATAGATGCCGGTGATCAGCATGGCCGCCACGGTCGGGGTTACGTAACGCCAGAAAAGGCGAGATAGCGGGGCTGTGCCCAGATCAACAGCTGACATATTCGACTCGGTGGAGAGAAAGCGGCCGGGATCATAGCGAAACGGCAGCACGACTTCCTGTTATTTGTGTTATGAATCATTAATATAGACTGCTTTACCCGCCTCCCTGCCCTGTTTTAGGCTAGGGCCACCTCTTCTGAACGGAAACGAGCCTCATGTTGCAACGCCTGCTCACCCTCTTGCTGCTCTCCCTTATCCTGTTGCCGCCAGCCGTGCGCGCCGACGATGCCATTGCCCAGGCCGAATCCCTGTTGCAGAGCGTGCCCAAGAGCGATACCCCGGAAAACCAGAAGCTGCGGGAGAGCTACCAGCAGGCGCTGCAATTTGCCAGAGAGGCCGAGCGTTACCGGGAGCAGAGTAAAGCCTATCAGCAGATCCTTATCGATTACCCCAAGGAGTCGGCACGGCTCAAGGAGAGCCTGCACAACTATCAGCCCGCCGCTCGCCCGCCGCTGGCGAGCCTCAAGGAGGAGGCGCTGCGCCAGGCCATTGGCCTGAGCAGCAACCGCCAGCTCAACCTGCGCAAGGAGCGGCAGGGGGTGATGGACAGCCTCAACCAGCTGGAGAGCACCGGGCAGGAGTATCACCTGCGGGTGGATGATCTGCGCAAGCAGCTGCAACTGACCCGCAGCCAGCTGGAGCGACTTAGCTTCAGCAGCGAATCGGATCGCCAGCAGGAGGCACAACTGCTGCTGACCAGAATGAAAGAGCAGAGCCTCTCCGACCGGATCCAGATGCTGGAGCTGGAGCAGCTCTCGGCCCAGCAGCGTAACGATCTCGGCAAGCTGAAGCTGCAGGAGCTCAATCTGGCCATCGCCGACGAGGATGAGTGGCAAGCCGGCCTGCTGACCCAGCAGAACCAACTGCGGCGGGAGAAGACCGAGCAGGCGCTGGAGGAGAGCGAGCGGCTGCGCAAACAACTCACCACCGACATGCCGCTGCTGCTGGAGCAGCAACAGCAGAATCAGGCGCTCTCCATCCAGCTCGGCACACTGGAAGATCAGATTGAGCGGGTGCAGGACGAGCAGCGCAGCGTCGACAAGAATCTGTTTGAACTGAATGAGCTGGTCAACTCGGTGCGCGAACAGCTGGAGTGGCTGCAGATCAGTAATGCCTACGGCGAGAACCTGCGCAGTAAACTCTCCGATCTGCCCCCCCAGTTCCCCCTCGACAAGCTGGAGTCCGCCATCGTCAGCGCCCGCATGGCCAAGTACCAGTACGAGAGCGAGCAGGATGGGCTCAAGGATACCCGCCAGCTGCGCGACAAGCTGATGGCCGAAGAGGAGGTGACGCTCGATCGGCCACAGCAAGCGGTGCTCGACAACCTGCTCAGGGCCCGGCGCCAACTGCTGACCCGGCTCAACGACGCCTCCGACACCCTCATTCAGGAGCAGACCCGTCTCAAGCTGCTCTACAGCCGCCAGAACAGCAAGATCGACGAGATCCGCGAAATAAGCGCCAGCCACCTGTTCTGGATGCCCGATGTGCGCCCCTTTACCCCACAGGTGATGCTCGGTATTCCTGCCGCGCTGACCCTGGCCTTCAACCCGGACAACTGGTTGCAACTGCCCTACGCCATCGCCGAAAATAGCCCGCTGAGCCTCACTCTGGCCGGTATTGGTCTGCTGGTGCTGGCCTGGAGCTGGTTCAAGCTGGCCCGTCATCTGAGCCTCTATTGCGACCATATTGCGCCGCGGATCGGCAAGGTAACTCAGGACAAATTCAGCCTCACCAGCCGCTTGCTGCTGCGATCCCTGCTTGCCGCCCTCCCCTTGCCCGCCATGGTGCTGATGGTGCGCGGCCTGCTCGAAGGGGCCTGGCAATACCCGTTTGCAGTGGCGGTGGCGCGTGGTCTTGGCGAGATCTGGTTTCTGCTGCTGGCACTGGTGATGGCCCGCCACCTGACGCTGGAGCGGGGGATTTTGATCCACCACTTCCGCTGGCCCCGGGAACAGGTGCAAAAGGTGTGGGGGCAGTTTCGCACCCTGCTGCTGGTGCTGATCCCGAGTTTCTTTGTGCAGGGGATGGCCAACAGCTATCAGGAGCACGCCTTCTACGACTCCCTCGGCCGGATGGCCTTCATGATCGGTGCACTCTGGCTGTTGCTCTTCTTTGCCCGCCTCAACCGGGAGCGGCTGCCACTCACCTGGGGCCAGACCGACATGACCAAGCCCCATCTGCTGCACCACTTCATCTGGAACAGCCTGATGCTGGCGCCGCTGCTGGCGGTGATTGGCGCCCTGTTTGGCTACTTCTATACCTCGCGCACCCTGCTGCGCCAGCTGGAGCTTAGCCTGCTGATGGGGCTGGGTTGCCTGCTGGTCTACTATCTGGCCAGACGCTGGATGCTGATCCAGCGCCGCCGCCTCGCCTTCGAGCGTGCCAAGAGCAAGCGGGCCGAGATCCTGGCCCAGCGCGGCCGGGAAGAGGGGCATGACGAGCTCAGCTCCGAGACCCCGGACGTGGTGGAAGAGACTGAACTGGATCTCGATACCATCAGCGCACAGTCGCTGGGGCTGGTGCGCACCCTGCTGATGCTGGGCTTCACCATGCTGGTGGTGGTGCAATGGTCGGATCTCAACTCCGCCTTCAGCTTCCTCAGCAATATCGAGGTATGGCAGGTGAGCAGCAAGATTGGCGGCATCGAGCAGCTCTCGGCCATCACCTTGCAGGATCTGATGCTGACCGCCTTCGTCTTCATTCTGACCGTGGTGACAGCCCGCAACCTGCCGGGGCTGATGGAGCTGACCCTGCTGCAACACCTCAGCCTCTCCCCGGGTACCGGCTTTGCCCTCACGACCACCAGCAAGTATCTGGTGATCCTGATCGGCGCCCTCACCGGCTTCTCCATGCTCGGCATCGACTGGTCGAAGACCCAGTGGCTGGTCGCCGCTCTCTCGGTGGGGCTGGGTTTCGGTCTGCAGGAGATCTTCGCCAACTTTGTCTCCGGCCTCATCATCCTGTTCGAGAAGCCGATCCGGCTCGGTGACACCGTCACCATCCGCGATCTCACCGGCACCGTCACCAAGATCAAAACCCGGGCCACCACCATAGTGGATTGGGATCGCAAGGAGATAATCGTGCCCAACAAGGCCTTCATCACCGAACAGTTCATCAACTGGTCGCTCTCCGATGCCATCACCCGGGTCAAACTGCGGATCCGGATCGGCCTGACCCGGGATCCAAAACTGGTGCAGCGCATTCTGGAGGAGTCCATCCAGGCATCGACCCTGGTATTGGAGACGCCGACGCCAGAGATCTTCCTGATCGAATTCACCGACTCGGCACTGATCTACGAGATCCGCCTCTACGTCAACAACATGGATCACCGGATGCCCATCACTCACGAGGTTCACTCGCTGGTGCTGGAGAAGATGCAGCAGCAGGGACTTACCCTGCCCCATCAACAGATCGACATTCACCTGAGCCGCGGCTGATCCGCGAGGTAAAAGGAGCAGAACATGCAGATTATTGCCCACCGTGGAGCCAGCGGTCTGGCACCGGAGAACACCCTCAAGGCGATGGCCAAAGCGCTGGAACTGGGAGCATCAGCCATCGAGATCGACGTGCAGGCGGCCGATGGCGAGTTGTGGGTCTTCCACGACCGGCGGCTGGAGCGCTGCACCAATGGCAAGGGGGTGCTGACCGAACAATCCCGCTCCTATCTGGAGCAGCTCGATGCCGGTGAAGGAGAGGTGATCCCGACCCTGTGGCAGGTGATGGAGATCATCGCCGGACGCTGCGAGCTGCATATCGAGCTCAAGGGGACTCATACCGCCGATGCGGTGGCAGCCCTGACCCGACGGGCAGAGGCCGAGCTGGGCTTTACTCCCGGCCAGTGGGTGGTCTCCTCCTTCCATCACCCGGAGCTGGCCCGATTTGCCGCCTTGCGGCCCGATATCCGCCTCGGCGCCCTGACCGCCAACCTGCCGCTCAACCTGGCGCAGTTTGCCGACGAGCTGGGGGCTTGGTCCATCAATTGCGATGTTGATTTCATCGACGCCGCGCTAGTCGATGATGCACATCGCCGGGGGCTCAAAGTTCTGGTTTATACCGTTGATTATCCCGAAGATTATGAAACGCTCTCTAGCATGGGGGTCGATGGAATCTTCACCAATCGACCAGATCGCTTTATCTCACCATGATGGGACGATACGCGTATGGATAAGCCCCCATTTAGGCACTAACTTTAATTTGTTGACCGGGGTAAAAAAAGTTCGACTACGGCCGATAGTAACAAGGCTATAACAATAATCAGATGCCACACACTTCAGACTGACGCTCATCAAGGATGTAACTATGAACTTATCCATTAAAAACAAGCTTGTTCTGGCTATCGGGGTCATCATTCTGGTGATCACCGGCCTGCAGGTCTGGTACAACACCTCGCAACTGCGCAGCGAGACCCAGCGACTGGTCTGGAACATCATCGACGAAAGCTCCATGGCCAACGTCAAGGGGATCTCCCGCTGGGTCGACGCCCGGATCAGCATGGTCAGCACCACCAAGGAAGCATTCGCCAAAGAAGATGAGCCCATCAGTCATCTGGCCCAGTCCATGAATGCCGGTGGCTTCGACCTGGTCTATGCCGGTACCGCTGACGGCAAAATGATCCAGAGCAAACCGACTGACTTGCCCGCCGGTTATGACCCCCGTCAACGCCCCTGGTACAAAGACGCAATGGCTGCTGGCAAGATGACCATCACCTCCCCTTATGCCGACATCTCCACCGGCCAGCTGATTGTCACCATTGCCGAGCCGTTCCAGCGTGGCAATACCCAGGGGGTCATCGCCGGTGACGTCTCCATCAGCTCACTGATCTCGGACATTCTTGCGGTCACCACCGAGGGCACCTACGCCATGCTGGTGGACAGCAATGGCACCATCATCGCGCACCCCGATGCCTCCCTGAGCCTGAAATCCGCCACCGCTCTGGCACCGGAGCTGACTGCGGCCTACATCAATCAGGTCGCCCATGACGGCATGATCAACGAGCTGGTGATCAGCGGCAAGAAAGAGGTTTACGACTTCAATGCCATTCCCAATACCAACTGGTATTACGGCATGATGGTGGATGAAGAGATCGCCTACCAATCGGTACGCCGTATGGTTACCTCCTCCCTCATTCAGGGGCTTATCACCATACTGATCGTGGCAGGCTTCTCCTATGTCGCCATCAACGGCTCGCTGGCCCCTCTGAAAACCCTGGGCGAAGCGATTGCCGATCTCTCCCGTGGCAACGGCGATCTGACCCGCCGCATCAAGATTGAACGTGAGGATGAAGTAGGCGCGGTTGCCAAACACGTCAACACCTTCATCGAGCGGATCCATGTGATGGTGCAGGATATCTCCAACTCCTCCGGCCAGCTCAACCAGCAGGCCAAGTCCTCCCACAGCATGGCGGAGAAGGCCAATCAGGGGCTGGCACGCCAGCAAAACGAGATCTCCCAGATCGCCACTGCGGTACACGAGATGTCGGCCACCGCGGTCGAGGTCGCCAGCAACGCCGAGCAGACCGCCGAAGCGGCCCGCAGCTCCTCCAGCAGTTGCGAGCATGGCAAACAGGTGATCGCCCGCAACCAGCGCTCCATCACCGATCTGGCCACCCAGGTGGAACAAGCCTCCAACATCATTCAGGAACTGGAGAAAAACGCTCAGGAGATCAACACCATCCTCTCCACCATTCAGGGCATCGCCGAGCAGACCAACCTGCTGGCACTCAACGCCGCCATCGAAGCGGCACGTGCCGGTGAACAGGGCCGCGGCTTTGCGGTGGTTGCCGACGAGGTGCGCGTCCTGTCACAGCGTACCCACAGCTCCACCGTCGAGATCCGCAATATGATCGAAACCCTGCAACGCAATACCCAGGGGGCGGTCAGCACCATGCACGAAGGCCAGCTGCTGGCCCAGAACAGCGTGGATGACGCCAACAACGCCACCCATGCGCTGGAGCAGATCACCACCTCGATCAACCAGATCTCCGACATGGCGACCCAGATCTCCAGCGCGGCTGAAGAGCAGCGGGCCGTCACCGACGAGGTAAGCCGCAACATTCAGGCAGTGAAAGATGTCTCGGACGAACTGGCAGTGGATGCAGACAGCTCACGCCATCTCTCTGAACAACTTAAAAATATTTCGGGTGAACTGAGCAATCAGGTCGGCATGTTCCGCATTTGAGCATGAGCAAAAGGGGCCGTACAGGCCCCTTTTATTTTTCTAAATAGCGCTTAATTTTCAGTGAGTAATCTCACATTACCCGCCAAATTCCCCGCCTTAAAATCCTTGTTATTCGTCTGGAATTATCAAATCACCGCCGTGGTCATTGCCGAATTTCGGATTACATAATCTTATTCGAACAAATGAATGCCAATAATTCTCATTAAAAAATTGCAATAAAAAACTTAAAATTTTTTTCGCGAGTACCTAAAAAGAGAGGTGATTCGCATTTTATTGAAAGAAAACTACGTACAATCCAGAAGTTAAAGTGCTCGTAGCTAGGTGTTCAACTGCTCAGTAACACCAAAAAATGACGATAATAACGACTTTTTCATCCAGGGATTTGGGTGTTTTATAGAAAAATAACCAATAAAAAGGGAATAAAACCTAGCAGTTTGACTTGCATCAAGCCTGAATTTTTTTCATAGAGCAAAATCGTGCCCAGCAAATCTATCCCTAAGGAGGCAGATGTGGATATTATCAAGACCGATGTGGCCATCATCGGTGCTGGCGGTACCGGCTTACGCGCCGCTATCGCTATAGCCGAATCACAGCCAGACCTGGACATCGCCCTGATTTCCAAGGTTTACCCGATGCGCAGCCACACGGTTGCTGCCGAAGGCGGCGCCGCCGGTGTCGTCCGTGATGACGACTCCCTCGAAAACCACTTCAACGACACCGTCTCCGGTGGTGACTGGCTGTGCGAGCAGGACGTAGTGGAATACTTCGTCAACAACGCGACCAAAGAGATGATCCAGCTGGAGCACTGGGGTTGCCCCTGGAGCCGCAAGCCGGATGGCAAAGCCAACGTGCGTCCGTTTGGTGGTATGAAGGTTCCGCGTACCTGGTTCGCCGCAGACAAGTCCGGTTTCCATATTCTGCACACCCTGTTCCAGACCTCCGTCAAATACCCGAGCATCAAGCGCTTCGACGAGCATTTCTGCCTTGATCTGATCGTGGACGACGGCCGCGTTCAGGGCGTACTGACCTTCGACATCCAGAACGGTATCACCCGCTTCATCCAGGCCAAATCCGTGATCGTGGCAACCGGCGGTGCTGGCCGTGTCTATCGCTACAACACCAACGGTGGCATCGTCACCGGCGACGGCATGGCGCTGGCCTACCGTCACGGCGTACCGCTGCGTGATATGGAGTTCGTCCAGTATCACCCGACCGGTCTGCCGGGCACCGGCATCCTGATGACCGAAGGTTGTCGTGGTGAGGGTGGCGTCCTGCTGAACAAGGATGGCTACCGCTACCTGCAAGACTACGGCTTGGGCCCGGAAACCCCGATTGGCCAGCCGAAGAGCAAATACATGGAACTGGGTCCGCGCGACCGCGTTTCCCAGGCATTCTGGCAAGAGCAGCAGAAAGGCCGCGTCATTCAGGGCCCGATGGGCGATGTGGTTCACCTCGACCTGCGTCACCTTGGCGAGAAGTACCTGAAAGAGCGTCTGCCGTTCATCTGCGAACTGGCCAAAGCCTACGTCAACGTGGATCCGGCCAAAGAGCCTATCCCGGTACGTCCGACTGCCCACTACACCATGGGTGGTATCGAGACTGACAATAAGTGTGCCACCCGTCTGCCTGGCCTCTACGCCGCGGGCGAATGTGCCTCCGTCGGTCTGCACGGTGCCAACCGTCTGGGTTCCAACTCCCTGTCAGAGATCGTGGTATTCGGCAAGCTGGCCGGTGAGCAGGCAGGTGAATTTGCCAAGACTCAGAAGCATGGCAATACCGAAGCGCTGGCCGCCAAGGCCGAGGCGCTCATCAAGCAGCACCTCTCCCTGATGGACATAGACGGTACCGAAAACCCGGCCGATATCCGCAACGAGCTGGGCATGTCCATGGAAGCCGGTGTCGGTATCTACCGTACCGAAGAGCTGATGCAGGGCACCATCGACAAGATCAACGAGCTGAAAGCCCGTTACAAAAAGGTCAAGATCAACGACAAGTCCTCTGTCTTCAACACCGATCTGCTGTACGCCATCGAACTGGGTTACATGCTGGACGTGGCTGAAGCCATGGCGCACTCCGCTATCAATCGTAAAGAGTCCCGCGGTTCCCACCAGCGTCTGGATGGTTACGAAGAGCGCGATGACGTGAACTTCCTCAAGCACACGCTCTCGTTCTACAAAAATGGCGAAACGCCCTCCATCGATTACTCCGATGTGAAGATCACTAAGTCCCAGCCGGCAAAACGCGTGTACGGCTCCGAGGGTGAGAAACAAGACGAGGCTAAGAAGAATGGCTGAGATGATTGAAATTGAGATCCTGCGCTACCGTCCGGAACAGGATAACGAGCCCTGGATGCAAACCTTCCAGGTGCCATACCAGAGAGAGATGTCTCTGCTGGACGCCCTGCAGTACATCAAGGATCACCTGGACTCTACCCTGAGCTTCCGCTGGTCCTGCCGGATGGCGATCTGCGGCTCCTGCGGCATGATGGTCAACGGTGTGCCCAAGCTGGGTTGCAAGGCGTTCCTGCGCGACTACCTGCCGGGCAAGATGACCGTAGAGCCGCTCAACAACTTCCCGATCGAGCGCGATCTGGTAGTCGACATGTCCGACTTCATCGAGAAGCTGGAGAGCATCAAGCCGTACATCATCCCGAGCGAGCCGCGCAGCCTGTGTGATGGCGAGTACATCCAGACTCCGGCCCAGATGGCGCAGTACAAGCAGTTCTCCCAGTGCATCAACTGTGGTCTCTGCTACGCGGCCTGCCCGCAGTACGGCATCAACAAGAAGTTCACCGGTCCGGCGGCACTGGCTCTGGCCTATCGCTACAACGTCGACAACCGTGATGCCGGCGCCAAAGAGCGTATGCGCATCATCAGCCAGGACGAAGGCGTCTGGGGCTGTACCTTCGTGGGCTACTGCTCCGAAGTGTGCCCGAAAGGCGTCGATCCGGCGGCGGCCATCCAGCTTGGCAAGGTCGAAAGCGCCAAGGACTACATGATCGCCATGTTCAAGCCAGATTGAGAGCAGGATTGAGACCATGAACAACACTGATAGCAAACGTAAACCTTACGTCCGCGAAATGAAGAAAGACTGGTGGCTGAAGAACGCCTTCTACACCGGTTACATGATCCGTGAAGGCACCAGTATCTTCGTCTCCATCTACGCCGTTGTGCTGATGTGGGGCCTGATGCGCCTGGTTCAGAGTCAGGAAGCGTTCAACGGCTGGCTGGAATCCCTGCAAAGCCCGATCGCCATCCTGTTCCATGTCGTCGCTCTGGCGGCGTGCCTGTTCCATGCCAAAACCTGGTTCGCCCTGGCGCCGAAAGCCATGCGTATCTTCCGTGGTGAAGACCTGGTACCGGAGAAGCCGATCGTTCTCGCCCAGTATGTGGCGCTGGCGGTGGTGTCCCTGCTTGTCCTGATCATCGTGGCCTGAGGAGAAAACAATGAGACGTTCTGACGAACCAATTTACTGGGGTCTGTTTGGTGCGGGTGGCATGGTCGTTGCCATGCTGCTGCCGGTCATTGTCCTCATCACCGGTCTGCTGGTGCCCATGGGCATCATGGACGTGGAAACCATGAGCTATGACCGCGTGCACGCGTTCGCCAGCTCTTGGTGGGGTGCCTGCATCCTGCTGGTGATCATCGCCCTGCCAGTCTGGCACGGTATGCACCGTATCTACCACGGTCTGCACGATCTGGGGATCCACACCACCAAGCTGCACCACTATGTGTTCTATGGCTTTGCCTTCCTGGTATCTGCCATTAGTGTCGGCCTGCTGATGGTGCTGGTACTCCAGTAATCACATCTGACTGATTGACCAAACCGGGCCTCGTGCCCGGTTTTTTTTGCCCCGCTACCCCGCCCCTGCTTTTTATTCACTCAAACAATTCGATAAAAACCAGATTATCGTCCAATCATATGGCGATCACAGTCACATAACCCCAATACATTCGTCATTTGCAGCAAACCATTTTGACCACCATCAATTTAGTGACATCCATATCAATTATAATTATTCAGATTAAATAATTATTCATATGGAGCTAGCTAATGACAGACAAAACACGCTCGGTGAGCATAGGCAGTTACCTGGCACTGGCCTTCGCCGTGGTCTTCTTCTCCGGACTGTTGCAATCCGGCGAGTGGTACGGGGTATTCGATTTCACCACGCTGAACGGCTCGTTCGGCACCATGGTCCAGAGCGTCAGCGAGAATGGTGACGGCATCAAGACCGCCATGACCGACATGCGCGGCAAGGGGGGCAACGGCGCTCGCGATGGCTTTTTGTTTGCCCTGACCCTGATCCCCACCGTGATGTTTGCCCTCGGTATGATCAATGTGCTGGAACACTACGGCGCGCTGGAAGCGGCCCGCAAGTTGCTGACCCCGCTGCTGCGTCCGCTGATGGGGATCCCGGGCAATACCGGCCTCGCCCTTATCGCCTCCCTGCAGAGTACCGATGCCGGCGCCGCCATGACCCGTCAGCTCAAGGATGAAGGGCTCATCACCAAGCGTGAAACCGACGTGTTCACCATGTTCCAGTTCTCCGCTGGTGCCACCATCGTCAACTTCTTCTCCTCCGGCGCCGTGCTGTTCACCCTGACGCTGGCGGATGGCAGCCCGGCGGTCAGCTCCTCCATCGGTCTGGCTGTCATCGTGATGTTCGCCTTCAAATTTGTCGGGGCCAACCTGTTCCGGGTCTACCTCAATATGAGCGAAGGCAAGCAGACCGATAACAACACCCAGCAGACCCTCAACACTCAGGAGCAAGCCAAATGAGCCAGGCCAACATCAAGAAACCCATCGTCACCGATATCTTCGTCGAAGGGGCCAAGAAGGGCTGGGTCATCGCCACCACCTCCACCGTACCCAACGTACTGATGGCCTTCGTCATCATCAAGGCGCTGCAGATCACCGGCGCGCTGGATGCCATGGGCGCCATCTTCTCCCCTGTCATGGCCATCTTCGGGTTGCCCGGTGAGGCGGCAGCCGTGCTGATCGGCGCCTGGATGTCGATGGGCGGCGCGGTCGGTGTGGTCATCACCCTGTTCGATCAGGGGATCCTCAACGGCACTCACATCGCCATTCTGGCGCCAGCCATCTACCTGATGGGCTCCCAGGTGCAGTACATGGGCCGCATCCTCGGCTGCATCGGCACCGAAGGGCGTTACATCCCCATCATGGTCGCCATCTCGGTACTCAACGCCTTCGGCGCCATGCTGGTGATGAACATACTTCTCTGACCCGAACCTGATAGTGGAGCAAGCAATGACTTTTTCTCTGGATCAATACCTGACCGAACTGGCACCGCTGATCAATCTGGATTGCGGATCCCTGCACCAGCCGGGCATTGCGGCAGTGGCCGACCTGATGGCCGCCAAATATGAGGCCATGGGCGGCTGGCAGATCAAGCGGGTCGACTGTGGCGCCGCCGGGGTGGGGCTGGAGATCCGCAACCAGCCTGATGCGGCGCAGATCGATGTAATGCTGATCGGCCATATGGATACCGTCTTCCCCCTCGGCACCGCCGCCGCCCGCCCGATGGGCATTGATGGTGAGCGCGCTTACGGCCCCGGTGTCTCCGACATGAAATCCGGCCTGCTCAACATCGTCTATGCCCTGCGTGAACTGCCCCGCGAGGTGCGCGATCGCCTGAGCATCTGCGTCTGCATGAACCCGGACGAGGAGATTGGTTCCCTGCACTCCAGCGACTGGTTGGCTGCGGTGGCTAAACAGGCAAAACAGGTGCTGGTGGCCGAAGCTGCCCGCGCAGATGGCTCGCTGGTCAAAGCGCGCAAGGGGATGGCCCGTTATCGCATCGACTTCACCGGCAAGGCGGCTCACGCGGGCAACGAACCGCAGAAGGGGCGTAGCGCCATCACCGAGCTGGGCCACTGGATCCTGGCTATCAACGCCCTGACCAACTTCGAGAGCGGCACCACCCTCAACATCGGCATTGTCGAGGGGGGCAACGGCGCCAACATAGTGCCGGCACATGCCAGCGCCGTGGTGGATGTCCGTTTCTGGGACAATCAGGAGTACCACCAGATCAACGATCATCTGCTGACCCTGGCCGAGCGGCCCCATCTGGACGGCGTCACCATCCAGCTGACCCGCGAGGCCCACAAACCGGCCATGGTGCCATCAGAAGGCACTTTGGCGCTGATGCAACTGGTGGAGGAGTGTGGCGCCGAACTGGGACTGCCAATCAGCTGGCAGGAGGTAGGTGGCGGCTCCGATGCCAACCTGACCGCCGCCCTCGGCATCCCCACTCTGGATGGTCTGGGCCCCATCGGTGCCGGTTTCCACAGTGACGAGGAGTATCTGGATCTGGCCAGCATTGCCCCGCGCATCGAGCTGCTGGTGAAGGTACTGACCCGTCTGGCGGCCTGACAGCCTCTCACGTAAAAAAGGGCCAGCCGGTTTACACCGGCTGGCCCTTTTTTATGGCTCTGTCCCAATTACGTGTTGAAAGGCTAATCTTGAAGTAGGCCATCACCTTGAGGTCTACCATCATGGATACCCCAGCCTTTCAACACCTGTTGTCCCTTTTTCCCCAGTTAACCCTGCGCCAGCGCCGTGTTGCTCAGCAGGAGCTTACTGCACCCCACACCATTACCTCGCTCAATACTCAGTTACCGGCATGCAGTGGCTGCCCCCATTGTCAGGCCGATGTTACCCAGCTGGCGCCTTGGGGATGGAGTCGGGGACTGCGCCGCTACCGTTGCAAACTGTGTCTGCGCACCAGCACCGTTCTGACCAAGACGCCCTTGGCCAGATTGCGTAAAGCACAGTGCTGGGAAGACTACGCGCAAGCTCTCATCGAAGGACTGACTGTCCGCCAGGCCGCGCGGCGCTGTGGGGTCAGCAAAAACACCGCGTTCCTCTGGCGTCACCGATTCTTGCGCGCGATGGCAACCCATCAGGCCACCCGGGAAGAGGGCATTGTTGAGGTGGATGAGACCTTCTTCCTTGAATCGTTCAAGGGGCAGCGGGGACTGCCGCGTCCACCACGTCATCGCGGTGGTAAAGGTCGAACTCGTGGAACCGGGCCAGATTACATCCCGGTGATGGTGGTACAAGACCGTGCAGGCCACCATGCGGATTTCCAGTTGGAGAAAATAAATGCCGATACGGTCATCGCAGTGTTGAAGCCGTTGGTGTCACCGGATGCGGTGCTGTGTAGCGATGGGGCGGGTGTGTATGCCTGTTTCAGCAAGGAACAGGGTATAACCCATCAGGTGGTGCGCAATCGTCAAGGCGAACGGGTAGTCGGTGCGTATCACATCCAGCATGTGAACGGATATCACCATCGGTTGAAAGAGTGGATGGAGCGGTTCCATGGCGTGGCGACGCACTACCTGAAGAACTACTTGGGTTGGCGCCGGATGCTGGAGCGTTACGGAAAAGGCGTAAATATCAAAACATGTTTGCATGAGGCGCTGGGGCGCCCCATGCAACACGTAATTGGGACATAACCT
>NZ_JBFOCM010000017.1:0-34918 GCF_040907825.1 Aeromonas sp. s7(2024) | reverse complement strand
GGGCGTTGTTTCCCAAATCAGCCAGCAAGTCATGACTTCCCCAGCCCCGGGTGACCGCTACACTCGGGGCTTTCTTACAAGCAGACCAAGGGTGTTCAGTTTGTTCATCGCGCTCACATACGCCATCACTTCTCCCACTTGACCATTGTATTTTCGCAGGGTGATTTGGCCTGCCATTAACTGTTTGAACCGGAACATCGCTGTCTCTGCCTGCGAACGAAGGTGATACCCCGACATCTTTTTCCAGTGCGCCAGCCCTTCCTTGCGCATCACCTGCACCGCCTCATTTCTCGGATGGCCCTTTTTCCATAGTCCTGCGTTTTTGCGAGGCGGGATACACGCCGTCGCCCCTTTACGCGTAATCAACCGATGGCTGGCTTTGCTGTCATAGGCGCCATCCGCGTAAACACGCCCCAGCTTGCGACGCAGAGGATTGAGCAAGGTCGGCAACACCTCTGCGTCATGCACATTCTCCAGCGACACTTCTGCCGCCACGATATCGTGAGTCACCGGGTCTACCGCCAGATGTAACTTGCGCCAGACTCGACGTTTCTCAGCGCCGTGTTTTCTGACTTTCCACTCGCCTTCGCCAAACACTTTCAGACCCGTCGAGTCGATAACCAGGTCGGTAATACGCCCCTTAGGGGGCTGCCGATAGGCCACCTTCACTGTGCGTGCGCGCTTGCTGACACAGCTGTAGTCCGGGGCACACAGCGGCACATTCATCAGCTCGAACAGGGAGTCGAGTAGCCCCTGAGTGGCTCGCAGCGTGAGGCTGAAAATCCCTTTGAGCATCAGAAAGGTACAGATGCTCTGGTCGGTGTAGAGCTGGCTGCGTCCCCGTTTTCCGTGATGGACTTGGTGGAACCAGTTATCCATTGCCTCGGCATCAACCCAGAAAGTGAGAGAGCCACGGTTGATCAGAGACCTGTTGTATTGAGGCCAATTGGTGATGGGGTGAAGCGCTTTACCCATGATGCAGACTTGAGGGGGATGGTGGTGATCAGATCACTGGGTTTTCAATTAGTTCCATTCAAGCTGCATCGATTTAGGAAACAACGCCTGTATAAAGCCCTCTGGAACTTGGGGAAGAATTGATATCTGCAATGAACTTTCAACAGTTAAAAGTCCCCCCTGAAAAATAAAAAGGCTTCTAAAATCGACAAGTACGAGTAATGAAATTTCCCTTTTAAAACATAAATAGTGAAAACGCTATCTTGTTGACTTTTATTTAATTCAGAATGACAATCTAACTTCCACTTTGACGATGTAATGGACAATGTATGAGTACGGATATCAATTTCTTGTGTAAAGAGAGTCTGTTTGCGTTCATCCAAAACAAATATGATAACTTAAAGAATGATATGGGGTGGGACCTGCTTTTCTGTAGGTATGATAACATGCTATCCCCTCAGTATCCTGTCGCATTCTTTGGTATAAATCCAGGTGGTGGACCATGTGATACCAATGCAATTTCAGTGGAGTCTGAATGTGCATACTACAGTGAACCTTGGAAGGGCTGCGAGGAGGGTGAAGCACCGCTACAACAGCAGATGAGAGCCTTATATACAATAATTGGCGATGAACTGGGTGTATCATACAAACAGCTCATGGATGGCTCTCTGATGACAAACTATATTCCCGCTCGCTCACGAAATTGGCATACATTAAAAGGAAAGGATGAGTGGCTTGAACATGCTCGTGAAATATGGAATGAGCGTATAAAGCAGGTTCACTGTAAACTTTATATCGCGATATCGAAAATCGTATTTGATGAACTGGATAGCCATTTAATCAAGCATGGTTTCCAGATGGTTGAAAAAATCAATGAACAGATTGGCTGGGGGAGAGTCAGATACCAAATTCAGCGTTACGAACGGGGTGATCAAGTTTCCTTGCTTGTACGCCTCCCTCATTTGTCAACATACAAAATATTTAGTCGTCCAGCATGTCAACCATCAATAGATCGAATCAAGTGTGAAATATCTAAAACTATAAAATGATCATGTACAGGGCCTTAAGCATTGAGTTCTTTTAACATGCTCTTCAAGGTCCTGTTCCGTGTCTATTATCTCTGCTTGGTTTGGTGATCAGATCACAGAGCCCTCAGTTGGTTCCATTCAAGCTGTATTGATTTGGGAAACAACGCCTCTTTTTGCTCCTGTTGTGACAGGAAGGAACGCTTGTCGGGTGGGGCAATCACAAAAGCAAGGTAGGGGGCGTGAGCTGGCAATACGAAAAGCTCTGATGTTCCATCAGGGCTTTGCAAACCGGGGGATGAGAGCGTGGATAATCTGCCACTGCGTGGCTCTGGCTCACTTGTCGGCATAGGTGTTTGCCGGAAAGCAAAAAACCGACCCTGAGGTCGGTTTTTTTAGATTTGGCGGTGAGGGAGGGATTCGAACCCTCACTTTTGTATATCACAGCACAAATATAACCTTTATATTCAATGACTTACGCCTTTAACATCGACCATAAAAACAGCGCGATTGACTCAAGCTATTGCCATGGGTTTTCTACGCCTTTTATATAGAGAAACTCTTGAATGTCAAGAAAATGAGCAGTCTTTCAGACTATCGGAATATTGTTGTCCTTTCCTATACAACTCACATTTTCGCGAAGCTGCCGATCTCACGCTCCGCCTGCTCATATGTGTTATATAATTTCTCAACACGCCCAACCATTTTCATTCCGCCTTTAGTTGCCCTATCTGTCCAATAATGCCCCTCCAGCTCTTCAACTGGAGAACCGTGAATTTCTAGGGAAAAAGAACCATGATGAATTTCACTTCTAACACCTTGCAATTCAATTTTCGGTTCATTTCGGTAAACGCCAACAAGCTTATAAAGATCTTCATCTTCTTGCTGTTCTATACTATGGGCGACCAATACAGATCTAGACTCCTTTGTCATCAACCTCAAACTAAGAAATGTTAAAGACTGTCTAATGACTGCATATCCATATATTGGTGCTATCTCTTCACCTGTGTCAGGGTTGACCCAGCTACTTTTCAATTCAACTTTCCACGTCCCTCTTAAATCTGGTCTTTTAACATACCAGCCTTTAAATATTTTCCATGACCAAATATATTTATTAAACAAGGTGATAAGCAAAGTTATGACACCAACAACTGTACCAAATGGTTTCACAAAGTCTGATCTGAGTACAGGCATACCTTGAAACCAGAGAGCGAGTAACCAAACTGCGATAGTGAGACCAATAAACGACGAAATATGAAGTCTAGTTAGCATTATTTGTAGCCTATGTAGTCCCAAGCATCACTTATGAACTGGTGAGCACTCTCACGAGTCCACGGCTGTGATCTCCTGAAGAGATACTTAAGTTCACTCACTTCCCCCCACTCAGAGCATTTTTCATATGACAAGGTATTATTGAAAATATCTGCGAGCACATGCCTTACCATCGGTTTGAAAGATAGATATTCAAAGCATGGACTTGATGCGTTGAACACTAAGCACTCAATGAGGAAACTCGGTGCATCTTTTGCTGACTGAATACCGTTTGATGCCATCTCGTTCGATAGTTTCTTTAGTACACGAACAACTCTCTTGTATCTTCTTGATGTGGCATTATTCTTAAAAACACCATTTTGATAATGCTGCTCAGGCCAATTTTTCACTCTAGGTGGGTCGTAATCATCCGGTATCATTTCGACTCCAGAATGATAACGTGTGGAGGTAATATATCTACGATGCTCAAAAAACGCAGCCACATCTGACTCTACGCGATGTGTGTTCGCTTTTATATCAAAAGCTTTACTACCACGTGTAACCGCCGTTCTTCCAAATCTAGCTATAAGAGCCTCTTCTAGCTCACTTTTAAATTGAGCGTATTCATATGTAGCTGGAGCAAAACTTTTTGAAAGCTCCATTTTTACATTATCATCAGGATATTCAGGAAAATAGGTATCAAAACAGAGAACACCTACATCTACATCACTATCCTGCCTTACATTAACCCTGTTCCTGTAAGAGCCTTGTGTAAAAACTATGATATTTCTATTTTTTAACTTATCACTTGCCTGAATTGCTTGCTTTATTTGTCGTTCAGCATTCTCAGCTCTCTCTTGCTCAGTTGCACTTGGTCCTTGAGACCACCTTTCAAATACAGACTCCCAATCCCTACTCATAAATTGCTCCTTACTTTGAAAGGAAAGTAACGCCTAAATAATCTAATTAATTTACTTGGCTGACTGCATATTCTTGTTAGCCGCTCGTTCCAGAAATATATAGCCTTGTGTTATATGGCCACCTTGGCCTGCGGTCATATACTGTCCTTCGGCACTAAGACCTCCAGTTTTTAAAAGCAGCATTAAATTTCCAGAAATTCCATCAGGAGAACCATACACACATTGAATCATGCCATGTCTATTAATTGTTCCTTTGAAAGTAGTGATGCTGGTTTCGGTTTCAATTACACCATGTAATTCTCCAAGAAACTGCCTTTTAATAATCATCTTCCCTTTTATTACATCATAAGCACATGAAGGCCCCACACTTAAAGATAGAGTCCAAGTGCCGGTTACATCTGGATAACCCCGCTTTGATGTAAATGTTGAATATGCAAATACAAACATCGAAATAATTGCTGTTACCAATGATGCGTATATAACTAAACTATCGAATGTCATTCCGTAACCTCCGATAGTGCTACGCACAACCCACTAACAACAAGAGTTATTAAAAACATAGTTACTGACCCAGATGCAATTACGTTTAAATCATATGCCACTTGACCATTAGCAACACTTGAAACATCTGCATACCAAAGAGAGTTCAATGCTAACAAAAATATACAAGCACCACATATAATTAGTTTTATATTTCTTTTATAAGCATTACCGATAACTAATTCACCTATAGCTGCGGCCGAAATTGCGGCACCGATTAGTAGTAGCTCACCACTACCAAAAACACTTTCAATAGACAAGGCCTTCCCGGCACTTGCAATCTTTAACACATGAAAACAAATAGGAAGTAGTGCAAACATTACGCTAAAAACGCCCCACCGAATTAATTTTTCAGACATATAGAACCAGCTCTCCTACTTCCTAGTTTACTAGCAATCCACCTAACGATCATTTGGGGTTTTATCGATATTCTAGAATTATATTTTTGCTTCATAGTTTAATTGATAAAGTATTCTCTGGGGAAAGCATTTTCCTATTTAAACTAGAGTTAGCTTGTTAGAAGCTCTATTCGTACCAACTTGATGTATCGACATTTAGGCTGTCAACTTCCATCACACTGCCTAATGGGGCTTCGAACTTAACATCTATTGTTCCGAAAAATGGAAATGATGTTGCAATTATGCCCCCATCACCTCTACGAATGTCTGATCCAGAACCATATTGAAGCTCACAATCAAGATGCCCTGTTACTTTAAGTGTTAGTGATTTAGGGCCAATTCTATCAACATAAGCACCATCATGATATATGTCTTCAATATACTGGTGCGTCGATAGCTCTATAATTTCAGTAACAGATTCTGAAATTATACGTTCCAATAGATTTCTATCTATTTCATCGATTAACATACCTAGTATTTCATTTCGTGTTTCAGATATTTTTTCCACAAATCTCAAAGTGACTTCTAAGCACTCTGTAGACAATTTTTCTACTTCTGATTCACTGATGTCGAATGTGTGTGACTCAATATGAGTATAGCCACTGAGTAGCTTTATAATAGAAAGAAGCTCTCTAATCACATCATCTATTTCATCAATTTTAAGCTTTTTGGTCACGTAAAAATCGGATAGTCCACCTTGGATCGCATATTTTAACCGATGCTGTCTGGTATATCCTGTTGAAGAAGTGGGATCAGGTTTAAACCAGTCGCATTGAGATATATCTCCATCAGGAGATAATCGGTGTAAAACATGACGCAACAGCTCTCTCAATGAATATGCAAAATTATTGAATCTTAATGGATTTGGAACGTTTAAATTACTGAATGCGGCGTTAAGTAATGCTTTCTCGAAACCATCCGTGAAAAGACCAGAAATGCGTTCTTTATAATTGACTTCTAAATTATTCAAATTTTTCTCCCTAACATTACCATAAGCCACAATCACCAACGCGTTTGCGACTTTGCTGATGCCCACTCCAAACCTAAAAATTACAACAGAAAGGTAGCTTTACTATGAATTATTTTAACTGTGGCACACCATTTATATTTTTAAACCACTTATTTATGGATGATATTTGCTTGTCATAAACTTTCCCTTTTGAGAGAATGGTCTTTCTGACACCTTTTAGAAAATCAGTTTTTTCTGGCGGCAGCTTCTCGATGGCTACATCAATCCAAAACAAACAATTATATGTTCGTTGGAGTGAGTGTGGACTGAGGTTATCAGGGGCTCTAGCTGCAATATTATTTACATGACGCACGTCGGCTTCTGAAAGCTCTGTGGAGCAATATTTTTCATAATAATTTTTCAATACTGAGTATGAGCAGTTAAGTTCAGAAACAAGCTTCAGCTCTCTTAACAAAAGGTATTCTATTGCATTTTTTTCTGGGTTAACTTCGGACGTTCCACCTTGTCCACCGGAACCACTACATTCTCTATCATTTGCTGATAATGTAAATTTGGTTAAGTCAGGAACTCCAACCGTTGAGCCTTCCCCTGCTTTATTTTTAGCGCATGTAGGTCCTGCATAAAATAACTTCCCAGTCTCTAAATCTTTTAAGACATAGGCCTTAAGAGAACTTAAATACTGTGGGCAGAAATCACACTTCCGAGTGGTATCTGTCAGATCTCGTCTCATCACTTGATACGGCACACTACCTCCTTAAGGGCATAACACTTACTAAAGGGCGACCGCTGTACAGTATGATAAACTATCCACCTAACAGTTATCACAAGTTACACGACTCCTTTGTTAACCATCAGCTGGCAAGAGGTGCTGGGCTCCGCTCCGAGAACTGTGCAAGAACAACGAGACCATTCGGACATACGCAGCACATTATCCACCTTTAGGTAAAGCTACCGCACACTGGCTCACCACTCCAGTCTGCGGTATTGCAATCGATTCTCTGTGCCCATGCTTCCTTTGGGCAGAGTGTGTTTGACCTGCACCACGGCTCAATCGACGATACCACTAGCCGGTTGAGACAATGAAACGAGTAATCTATAACGCTGAGCTCACTTGGGCCTTACCCATGATTTATTCAACACTATCATGCTTTTACAACCATGAACATGAGCTATATCACGACTAAAACCAATATTATCAATGAAACGGCTTGGTTGCTTGGCATGACTCGTGCGGACTGATAATCACCAACAAGGGCGCAGAAGGGGTGATATGGCTAATCTGCCGTTGAGCACTCAACGGCAATAAGAAAATCAGATTCTACCCAGTTTACGTTTTATAGCCTCTACGACCTAATTCACCAGCCGAGTTGTGGTAGTGATCAGCATTCTTTATTGGATGTCATGGGTTATTTTGGTTAGATGCAGGTTAAGCGAGTGAATCCCCTCTTAATCAGCCTCAAACCCTTGCCATGACTGCGTTTGAGGTAATGATGGTTAAGCTGAGTAAGTGAAGTTGCTATGAAGCGTGGTGAGTGCTGGATGGGCTCTTATCAAGGTTTACTCAGTGTTTATATATAAATCACCTTAATCAATTAACCAAAAACCACTGTAGGTCAGTAATGGCGAGGGTTTGAGGCTGGTTAAGAAGCTAGAAAAACCACTTAACATGCACTTAACCAATTAATCATTTGCCCAATAGACGGGCAGAAAAAGCCCCGCCTTATCGGCAGGGCTTAAGAGTCACTTGTCGGCTTTGCCCTTCTCTTTGGGGCTATCGACGGGCAGCAGGTACTCGGTCCTATTAGAACGCACCCTGCGGCTCTGGAGCTTGCCCTCGCTCGCGAGCAACCGGAGTGCCTTACCCCAACTACTCGCCATGCTCAGCCTCTCACCGTGGCGGGCGCACAGCTCGCTCGCCGTGAGCCATTCAGATGAGGCCAGTGGACGCGATAGATGGTGGTGGTAAATAACCTCATAATATGGACCCTTGTCTGTGTGAGCATCGTTTTCCGATGCAGCTAGTGCAGCTGTTGCATCATCCAGAAACCACGTTGCTCCTGACTCATAGCGCTCCCTTACCTCCAGCCAAAACTGGCGCAGTTGCTCAGGGTCTGTCTGGGACAAACGGCCTGCACTCCAGCTCCAGCCCAGGACCGTATTGAGGCGCTCAACATCAGCTGCCGCAGCCAACTCGATAACAGCAAATCTGGAGTTACCGGTTGTATCCTTGAGAAAATCCGTCCCGTTGACCGTGGCAATATAGGAAGTCTGGCGCTTTTTGGTGGTCATGCTGCGGGCATAGGGTAGGCGATAGCTGTCGTTCTCTCGGGTCAAAAAAGCCTTGAGGCTACCCGCCTCATGTCGGGTCGTACTCTCAAGCTCAGCCAGCTCCACAACCCATGCAGACACTGCGCGACGAACATCATCAGGCTTGTCTGGATTGATGGCACAATCAAGGGTCGAACCTTGCACCACAGTAGCCAGACGGCTCACCCAGGCGCTTTTTCGATAGGACTGTGCCCCCACCAACACAGGCACCAATTTCGAGTACCAGCGCGGTTGATAGAGTGCAGCGACACACCCAACCAGCCATGCATGTAACACCGCACTCGCATAGACGGGATTAGCAGGATTGAGGGTAGCAATCACCGCATCGATGCGCGGTTTCCCATCCCACGGTGCCACACGTTCGAGCCACTGACGCACAGGGTGATAACTGTGGCGCTCACAAATTGCGATCAGGTGCTCCTCAATCACGGCATCCGGCACACCTGCCAACTGGCAGGCATCAACCAGCGCGGATCGCTGACCCGCCTCAGAGCCTCCCAGACGCTCACCATCCGCATCAGCCAGTTCTGCCTCACCCGTCATCAGGTTGTAGCGTGGCTCCCAACCGTTGAATGTGATAAGAGCAAACAAATTCGAGCTGGTTTTGATGGGGCGGCCAGTAGGGCTCATATCCGGCAGAGTCAGCAGTTTACCCTGCATCACCGACCTGACAGCCTGCTGCACCTGTTGTGTGGCAGCACCGTCCTTCTGACCGTCATATGACGGAATATCATACCCCGCTGTTTTGTTTTTATTATTTTTCATTTTTATTATCCTCGGTGTTATCACCTGATTGTTGTTATATATAACCTCTGCCATTATCTACTTTTTAATTGAGTGGGGTAGTTAAAACATACATGGCTCCACTCAATTAAATTCAAACCGTTTTTATGAATGGTATTGCGCCATCAATATGGGATGACCGTCACCGAGATATAGGCGTCAAGGTTGTTCCTCCTCGTCCCGAGTCAGACTCCACCTTGACCCCTATACCCGCCTCCTTCGTCATCCCATATTGACCGCTTCATACCATCCATAAAAAAGGGTTCTCCACCCCACTCCGGTCGCTGCGCAACCTACGGGGGTTCCGGTCTCGTAACCTCGACACACCCCCATACTTACGTGCGTAAGTATGGTTTTCAACAGCCGTGCTTACGGTGTGTTTTAAATCATACTTACGGTTGTATTCTTTGCGTACTTTCGACTCTTTTCATGGCGCACTTACGTGCGCATCCGTAAGCGCTACATGTTATATTTTTCACGCCAATGAAGACCATCATTAGGTGTTTATATGTCCGAGCATGACTATTTTTGATGAGTGAAGATTGAGAATATTACCGCGAGAAACCATCATCTTTTGATTTGTCTCTATTTATAAATGCAGCCATTCCTTTCCGCTTAACATTTGATTCCTCACTTGGCTCGACCACCATTATTGGTGTATTTGGCTGGATATAGCTTTTATTATCCGCAGACGGCACGCTGTGAGTCACTCTAATGTGGCTCAGGTCAGCATCAGCAGGACAACTCGGTAAACGTCCTCCTCTTGCTGATTTTCGATTTCCGTAACGATTAACTGAGGCTGTGGCCTGATGTCCCATCAAATAGGCAATTTGTACACGGTCCATTCCGGAGGCTTTGAGCTCTGAACCCAATTGATGACGCCAACTATAAAATGTAGGGAGATGATTGCGCTTCGGCCATAAATTTTTTCCTGCAATGCGAAGTTTATCTTGCAACGATTTAATATTGGCGAACTGTGCTTCTCTGACTATTGAGCTTAACCAGCGAGGGTCAACGCCTTCAAATTGCAGAGTCCTGTCTGCACCACGAATACCATCATGGCTCTTTTTTGCCCCAACAATACGTACTTTATCGCCATTTACTGTAATGTCAGCAAGTTCAGCGGGCCTGATGCCCATGTAGGAAAATAGTATTATCGCAGCAACCATTCTTATATCATCCCGCGCTTTGAAATAATCGATCAGCGCGGTTTGGTCAGCAGGATTGATGCTCTTAACCCTGTTCTGCTTTTTCTTAACTGGAGTATTGCTACCTTGAGCCGTGACTGGATTACGTAATCCCATAATGCGCTCAGCGGCCTCGACATAACCCAGATTTTTTTGATGATAGACAAGTGCTCCACGCAGGCGACGCCAGTAGTCAGGACGATATTCAGGCGCGCAGGCCAACAGCTCATCTGAAATGTTTTTAGCTGTAACCTTGATGTTTTTTCTTTCAAGGCGAAGATAGAAATGTTTTGCTAACCTTTCGTATTCTAGTTTTGTTTTTTCTGTAGCCATTTTTATTCCTTAGGCTCTTAACGGCCCTTATTTAACGTATTATCGAATCAATAATATATCGATATGAATCACAGTAGTTATCGCTAATCTGATTGAGAATGCGGTTCACCAACATGTATGTTTTTCATTGATTGAGCAACCAGCCCTAATAAATATTGCTGAATTTGTGGGTCGGCAATTAATTTAGTCATGTCCAGTTCTGAGTTGTTGGCCGGAACCAAAGCCTGCATCTCATTAAGGCGGAAACAACGAGCAAGAGCGTTTTCGGCTAATGTTTTGAAATCCGCAGCATCCTCAACTAACCATTTTCCATAATGACGCCTGATCATTGCGGTACTTGTATGCCCCATCTGTTTGGCAATCCATTCGATATTAACACCTGCGGACAACAGTTGACTGGCATAGGTATGTCTAAATTGTGATGGCCCTCGGTAGGCAACCCCCGCTGTGGCACAAAACGGCTCAAAAAAATCCTCTCTGAATTCATCGACGCTGGTGTATTGACGTCGCTTATCCGGATAATAGGCTAATAAAGTCCGGCGCAGTTTGATCCGTGTACGATTGTCAGCACACATGACCGAAATCGCTTTCTCTTTGCGATGCCTAGCATGCTCCAGAAGAGTGCGTAGTGCCTGCACTGCGGGGACAGTCAACTCGACTGTTCGGCAGGAGCTTTTGGTTTTAGGCGTTTTATAGCAACCATCTACCAAGGCCAGATCAACACGCAGTGTGCGTTTATCCAGGTCGATAGCCTCACGGCTAATTGCCAACAATTCGCTGATCCGCAGTCCAGTGGAAATACCAACCTGGATTATTGCTGCACCAATAGGGTTGATATGTTGATGTGCAATAAATAACTGGATCTCTGATTGCAAGAATGGCTGAGGCTCGACCACCTCAAATCGACAATTTTTAACATGACACATCGGATTGATTTTTATAATGCCATCTCGATAGGCCCTGTTAAATACCTGTCGCATAATGTCAATATACTGATTGACCGTGTTGCCTTTGAGGCGTTTTAGTAGTTTGGCAATATACATTTCGATGTCAGTTGCATTAATGTCAATCAGCTTCTTTTTTCCCCATTTACGGATAAGCTGCATGGACTTTCTACACAAAATATCATGGGTTGCGTCTGATACCTGTCGGTATTTTATGTTCAGGTGTTCCTCTACTGCGGTTTTGAACGTTTTTTCACGAGGATCTGATTTTAGATTTTTGTTGTTTTTCATGTGCGCTCTGTTTTTATTATTATAATTTCGCGCAGGATTACACTCAGTAAAAACCAAGTCAAATAAAAAGTGAAACCTAACAAAAACTAATTTAATGTCAACCTTCAATATATTTGAAATAAATAAATTGTCAAATTAATGACCAGTAACATCAGAAGCCAGTCACGCTATTTTAATGATGAAAATCAACATGTTACCTTGCCAGGCAAGCACGTGAGTGGGTATACCTCACCCACTCAAATGCCTATTTCGCCTGATATTCAAAAATCGACTAAATCGCTGGGGATTGACTCGATTTTTTCTCGCAGCAACGCGATACCTAGTCGCTTGCCGTAGCGCCCAAACGTGAGCCCCTTTTTGCTATGACCCACCAATTCCGCCACGATGTGCTCAGCCACATCGGCCTGTTGCAACTCATCGATAAAGGTATGCCGCAGCCCGTAAATGGTGGGGCGGCCTTTGCCGATGATACCTGCATCATTGAGATGACGCTGAAAGCGACACACAAGGTTATGTGACCAATCGTCATCCTTGCCTGACGGTTTGTCATCGAACAGGAACGTCTGCCCTTGGTGGCGACGATGGGACACATAGTCCAGGAATTGGTGCGCAATCAGCGCATGGTGCAGTGGAATTGTGCGATAGGCGTTGCTGGTCTTGAGGGCTTGACCGACTTCACCGGCCTCCACCACCAGACACCAGATGCCGTCTACCTGTTTGATGTTTTGGGTTTTTAGCTGACAAGCCTCGGAGGGCCGCAGTCCGCCATACAGACACAGCAGCGGCACCCACCAATCCTGGATTTTCAGTCTTTTGCCCTTTTGAGCTTGTTTGCTGCGCAGGCTCGCAAACAGTTGGGCCAGTTGAGGGCGCTGCCAGCGGATGCGCTCCTCATCGGTTCGTCGCGTGACGGGTTTCTTACCGGCGGTGAGTCCGTCGAACGGGTTGCGCGCGCAATATTCCAAGGCCACACACCAGCGGAAGAACTGTTTGAGTGCGGCTAAGTAATCCCCTTTGGTTTTGAAACTGAGCTCAGATTTGCGCAATAGGGCATTACGGTACGTCTGTGCCAATGCGGGCGTCACCTCATCGATTTTGACGCCTTTGGCCCAGGTGACGAAGGCGTTGATCCGAAGTTGGAGCTGGCCCATCGTCTTGTGCTGGATCCCCTCACTGGCTTTAGTCTCGATGAATCTCGCCAGTGCATGGCTGAGCGTGATCCCACTGCTAGGGCAAGCTGAGGCATTAACAGAAGGTTCACGAGGTGTGGAAGGTGTTTGAGGAGGAATGAACCCCGCTGCCTTGAACGCGTCTAGATCGGCGCGGATCCAGCGATAGAAACTGCGGGGAGCCGTATCGGCAGGGGTAGCCGCGATAAGTGCGCGAGTACGAGCTGCCACAGCCAGGTTTCGGTCTACTGCGAGCTGACGATCTTTGGTACACAGGGAGGTGCGAATGGCAAATGGAAGGCCTCTGTCACGCAAAACCTTGGGGAGTGGGAGGCGAGTGTAGTAGGTGCCGGAGGCATTTTTACTCAGATACATGATTGTTCCACCTAGTTGATCCAGGAAAAAAATCACGTAAGTCTAGAAATGAAAAAAACCCGTTGAAATTCAACGGGTTATATTTGGCGGTGAGGGAGGGATTCGAACCCTCGATACGTTGCCGTATACACACTTTCCAGGCGTGCTCCTTCAGCCACTCGGACACCTCACCAAATTTTCGTTCGCTGCGCTGTTGCGCTGGAACGGTGCGTAATTTAGGGGAAAGGGCTGTGTGGGTCAACCTATTTTCCCCTTATTTTTCATAATCTTTTCCGAATGCCTAACCCTTGCGCAGAATGCCGGTTTTTTAAACCGGTTCAGGGCTTGTCGAGGATGATCAGACTGTCCGGCAGCTCGTTTTGATCCCGGGTGGCCGGGAAGGCGTCGGTCAGAATGGCGCTAACGCGCTCTACGCACTCCAGAAAACCCTGTTCGATCTCCTTGTTGCGCACTCGTGCCACGAAGTCGTCGATGATCTCCTGCCACTGGCCATTGTCGATATGCTGGGCGATGCCGTCATCCACCAGTATTTCTACATAGTGCTCGGCGGCCGAGACGAAGATCAGCACCCCGAGCCGGTCGCGGGTGCGGTGCAGCCCTTGCTCGACAAATTGCAGGCGAGCCATCAGCGCAGCCCGGTGCTGGCGAACCTTCTTCGGGATGAGCCGCATCTTGATGGGGGTCCAGTGGAACAGCAGGCTCAGCAGCAGCCAGACCGACCACTGCACCAGCAGGATTTCGTACCAGCCGAGCCAGAAGCCGAGCTGGAACACTAGCAGCGGGGTGAGCATCGCCAGCAGCGCCGCCCAGAGGGTGGGAATGTAGCGATAGCCATCGCTGGCCGGGGCCAGCACGGTGACCAGTTCAGCATCAGTCTCTAGCTCCGCTTCGCGCACCTTGGCCTGAAGCGTGTGGAAGAACTGTTTAGAAATCATGATTTGTCTCTTTACTCCTGTTACCAGCCACCGGAGGCTCCGCCGCCGCCAAAACTGCCGCCGCCACCGCTGAATCCGCCGCCGGAGCGACCACCAAAGGAGCCGGCACCCAATCCACCAGCCATGTAGGTCGACCGACGTCGTCCTCCCGGCCCACCGCCACCACCCCCGCGCAGGTTGTGGAGCACGATCATTGCAATCACCACCAGAATAAACAGCCAGGGGCCGCCACCGTTGTCACTCTTTGGCTGCTCGACCGGCTGATATTCCCCGGCGAGTGCCTTCATGATGCTCTGGCTGCCCGCCATGATCCCGGCCACCATATCGCCGCGCTTGAAGGCGGGCAGGATGCGGCCATGGATGATGTTGGCGGCGATGGCGTCGGGCAGGGCGCCTTCCAATCCATAGCCTACCTCGATCCGCACCTTGCGCTCATCCTGGGCGATCAGCAACAACACGCCATTGTTTTTGCCTTTCTGGCCGATCCCCCAGTGGCGACCGAGCTGGTAGCCGTACTCCTCGATGGTCTCCCCATCGAGGCTGTCGACGGAGACCACCACCAGCTGGATGCCGCTGCGCTTTTCAAAGGCGGCCAGCTGTTGGGTCAGTTGATGGGCCTGTTTGCGGGACATCAGACTGGCTTCATCCACCACCCGTCCGCTCAGCGTCGGGAAGTCGGGTGCCGCTTGCAGGGCAGTGGCCCAGAGCAGCAGACAGGGAAGAAACCAGCGCAGCATCATCTTCATTGGAAGCTGACCTTGGGCGCCTCATCGGCACCGGGTTTGGCACTGAAACTGGGTTTGGCCTCCAGATCCGAGTAGAGCAGCTTGGACCAGATAACGCCGGGGAAAGTGCGGATCTCGGTGTTGAACTGGCGCACCGCCTCGATATAGTCGCGGCGAGCCACCGAGATGCGGTTCTCGGTTCCTTCCAATTGGGCCTGCAGGGCAAGGAACTGCTGATCCGCTTTCAGCTCGGGGTAGCGCTCTACCACCACCATCAGGCGAGAGAGGGCGCTGGAGAGCTGGTTCTGCGCCGCTTCAAACTCCTTGAGCTGGGCAGGATCGCTCACCTGCACGCTGCCGACCCGGGCACGGGCATCGGTGACCGCCTTTAGGGTCTCCTGCTCATGGCTGGCGTAGCCCTTGACGGTGGCGACCAGATTGGGAATGAGATCGGCACGGCGCTGATACTGGTTCTCCACCTGCCCCCAGCTCGCCTTGACCTGCTCATCCAGGGTCGGAATATTGTTCATGCCGCAGCCGGTCAGGCCGATCAGCAGGGTCAGGGTCAACAGGCTCTGCGTGGTTCTGCGCCAGAGTGATGTGGCCATCTTGTTGTTCTCCTTTGATATTTCGAGTCGATAGTGCGCCATGGATGGTGTACGACCAAGAGTGCACCACCATACCAGCTTGGGGTCAGTTGCCACAACGCGCAGGTAGTTCGGGTCGCTTGATGATGCCGGAGACCTTGGGCAGTTGGGGCTTGTCTTTGAGCCAGGAGGCCAGCTCTTCCCCGCAGCCATTGCCGGGCGGAATGGGGGCCTGAGGTTCGCAATCGGGGCTGCCCACCGGGCAGCGCAGCCTCACGTGGAAGTGGCTGAAGTGGCCCACCCAGGGGCGCAGCTTGGCGACCCAGGGTTCGTTACCAGCCTGTTGGCAGACCGCGGATTTGATCACCGGATTGACGAAGATGCGGGCCACCTCGGGCTTGCTGGCCGCCAGCCGCAGCAGGGTGAGCTGCTGTGGGCCAAAGCGCCCCGGCAACATCTTGTAGCTGGGTTCGTCGATCAGTGCCCACTCCTTGGGGGCATCCTGCTCCCATTTGCTGATGGGGCGGTTGGCCATGCGAAACCAGATATCGGCATCAAGGCCAGTCTGGTGGCTGCGATGGCCGGAGGTAAAGGGGCCGCCACGGGCCATCGCCAGATCGGCGATATAGAGATCCGGCAGCCCGGCCATGCGGGTCTGGTTGGCCAGCGCTTGCAGATAGTGGATGAGGTCGGGGTGGCCGTAGTAGCGCAGCCGCTTGGTGCGGATCACCTGATAACCCGGCCCTTCGAGGGGCAGGGATACGCCGTTTTTCAGGCAACCGGCGGCATAACCGCCGATGGCTTCTGCTTGCAACACGGTCGCCAGCAACAGGGACGTCAGCATGAGCGTGCTCCTTGTCTTGCTTCGAGTCGGCTCAGTAATACGAACAGACTCAAACATATAGATAAATAGGCTGCGGCTACCAGCAGCCAGATCTCGTAGACCAGTCCGCTGGAGTTGGCCATCTCGGTACCGACGAAGGTGAGCTCCTGCACCGAGATAAGGGAAACGATGGCGGTATCCTTCACCAGCGCGATGAGCTGACCGGTGAGGGGGGGCAACATCAGCAGCATGGCCTGCGGCAGGATCACATGGCGCAGCCGCACCCAGGGGGAGAGCCCGAGGCTCTGCGCCGCCTCCCACTGGCCACGGGGGATGGCGGCCAGCCCGGCGCGGACGATCTCGGCGACGAAGGCGGCGCTGATCATGCCAACGCAGAGGGTGCCTGAGATGAGGTTCTCCCAGCGGGCAGGTGGGCCAAACAGCGCCTCTTGCCACGGGGAGAGCGATACGGTGCCGAGCCAGCGGGAGAGGCCGCTCGCAGGCAGCAGCTGGTTGGCGATAAAGAAGTAGAAGATGAAGATAAAGACCAGCGGCGGCAGATTGCGGATCAGCTGGATAAACAGGGTCGCGGGCATCACCAGCCAGGGTCGGCGGCTGAAGGCGGCTACCCCCAGCGCAGTGCCGAGCAGCAGCGCCAGCACCATGCCGAGCAGGGCGATGCGCAAGGTAGTGAGCAGACCGCTGAAAAAGTAGGGCAACTCGCCGTGAGGGCCTGGGGTGAACAGCAGATCGAAGGCCTCATGCCAGCGCCACTGATAGGCCACCCCGATGTGCAAGCGGCTGGCCAGCCAGAGGCCAGCCAGCAGCAGGATCAGGGCGATCGCACCATCCAGCCAGTTGATGTTCCGACATGCCCCACGGACGATGCGCCGGATGGTCTGTTTTAGAGCAATCAGCATCAGGGATTGGCGACCTGCGCTTCCCACGCCAGCGACTTGAACCAGTAGTCATGGCGCGCTTTGAGCCAGCCATCGGCCTGACGGGCTGCGATCCACTCGTTGAACTGCTCAGCCAGGGCATCATCCCCCTTGCGCAGGGCAAAGCCTTCATCGCCTTGTGCCAACGGCTCGGCAAACGGCATAAAGAGGGCATCGGGGTGGCGCAGCGCCTCTTGCTCGGGTTTCGGGGAAGAGGAGAGGGCGCCGTGGGCGCGGCCGTTCAGCACTTCCTGAAATACCTGTGACTCGTCATCAAACTGGCGCAAGGTGGCCTTGGGGAAGTGTTCTTTTGCCACCTGTACCGGTGAGGCGCCACGACGTACCGCCAGGATCACCCCGCGTTGGTTGAAGTCCGCCACGGTTTTCTTCTCTTTGGCCATGGCGCTGGAGGCGGCCAGCTGCACCCCCGAGTGGGAGTAGGCCTGGGTGAAGCGCACGCTCTTCTCCCGCTCGGGGGTGATGGTGAGGCCGCCGATGATGACGTCATATTTTTTCGCCAACAGGGAGGGGATGATGCCATCCCAGGCGGTAGGCACGAACTCTACCTGCCAGCCGTGATCTGTGGCGAGGCGACGGGCCACGTCAATCTCGAAACCGATCAGGGCCCCCTGCTTGTCGCGCATTGCCCAGGGGGCGAAGGTGGACATGCCGACCCGCAGGGTACCGCTCTGCTCGATCTGCGCCTGGGTGTCGGAGGGGGCAGTTTGTGCCAGTGCCGGAGTGAGCAGGCTTGCCAGCAGCAGGGCAGCGCCCGACAGGGTGGTCTTGAATGACAGATTCATGGTTAGCGTCCTTGTTGATCCGGATTCAGGTGACGGGCCAGCGCCCGCGAACAGGCTGACAGCGTCAGGGTTAACAGCAAATAGAGGGCAGCTACGGTAAACCACACCTCAAAGGTCAGAAACGTATCGGCAACCAGAGTACGCCCTTCGTTGGTCAGATCGAAGATGGCGATCACACTCACCAGCGCCGAATGTTTGATAAGGGAGACCAGCTCGTTGGTCAGCGGCGGCAAGGTGATGCGCACCAGCTGGGGCAGGATCACCTTGCGCAGGGTGATGGCCCGTGACAAGCCAAGCGACTGGGCTGCCTCCCACTGTCCTTTGGGAATGGCCTGTACACCTGCACGCAGCACTTCGGCGGTGAAGGCCCCCTGATAGAGGGAGAGGCTCAACACGGCGCAGGCAAGGGGGGCCAATCCCAGCATGGGACCCAGCAAGAAATAGAGAATATAAAGTTGCACCAGCTGGGGCGTGGTGCGCACCAGCGCCAGATAGGCGATGGCGAGCCAGGGGCCGAGCCGGGAGGGGAGCAGCCGCAGGCTGACCACGCACACCCCGACCGCCATCGTGCCCAACAGGCTGAGCAGCGCCACCTGCAAAGTGACCAGCAGGCCGTTTAGCAAGGGGCCGGCATAAAAGGTTCTCTCATCCCATTCGCCGAGAAAGGGCAACACCCGCGGCCACTGCCACTCATAGCCCATTTGGCGAGCGCCGCTATAGAGCGCCCAGCCCAGTAGCGCAGAGAGCATCACAGTGCCCGACAGCCAGCCGAGCAGGCGGGGGCGATTGAGCCTAGCCATGATAGCTAAGTACCTGTTCGAGGAAGGCCTGGGTTCGCGGGTGCCGGGGGGCGTTGAACAGCTGGGCGGGCGGGGCCGACTCGATGATCTTCCCCTCATCCATAAAGAGCACCCGATCCGCTACCTGACGGGCAAAGCCCATCTCGTGGGTGACGCAGATCAGGGTCATTCCCTCGTCAGCCAGCTCGCGGATCACATCAAGCACTTCGCGGATCATCTCGGGGTCGAGGGCGGAGGTGGGCTCGTCAAACAGCATCAGCTCGGGTTGCATGCAGAGGGATCGGGCGATGGCGACCCGCTGCTGCTGGCCGCCGGAGAGCTGGTGGGGGTACTTGTCGGCCTGTGCCTGAATGCGCACCCGCTCGAGCAGCCCGAGCGCCCGGGCTTTGGCCTCCTCAGGGCGCAACTCCAGGGTATGCACCGGCGCCACCATCAGGTTTTCCAGCACCGTCATATGGGGGAAGAGGTTGAACTGCTGAAACACCATGCCAACCCGACCTTGCAGGCGGCGCAGGTAGGAAGGGGTCACCGGCTCGCCAAACAGGAACAGCTGGCCGTCGTCGATCCCCTCCAGCCCGTTGATGGTGCGGATCAGGGTCGATTTTCCCGAGCCTGACGGGCCACAGATAACCCACTTCTCTCCCCGTTCAATGGTGAGATCGATGTGATGAAGAGCCTGAAAATCGCCATAGAATTTGTCGACGCCACAAAAGCGCACACAGGGTTGCGAGCTGGTCAAGAAGCGGGTTCCACTGAGAATCATTTACGCCATGGTATTGATTTTATAGGGGGATGACAAAGAAAACCCCCTTGTCAGCATCCTGATGGCTATTCACAATGGCGCCATTTCGTGATGACAGGAGCTTTTCATGCGTATTACATCCTTGCTTGCCGGTTCCCAGGTGCAACTGTTGATGCCGCCAGCGGTTCGCTATCGCTGCGTCATTTTTCTGCTGTTGCTGGTGAGTTGGGGCGTGGTGGTGGCCTCCTTGTGGGATGGCTGGGGCGCCATGGCGCTGCTCAACTGGGTGGGTGTGGTCTTTGGTGGCATCACCGGGATCATGGTGTCGCTGCCCCGCAGCTGGCAGCCCTGGCGCCTGGCGGAGCTGGGGTGGGATGAACAGCATATCTATCTGCTCAATGGGAATAAGGATGAAGCGCTGGCGCTGCCCCGCAGCCAGCTGGTGGCGCTCGAGCGGGAGCGGCGAGTGGGTCACGACGGCCAGTGGCTCGACTTCAGCCTCGATCTGCAACTGAGTGAAGAGGAGCTGGCGGCGGCCATGGCCTTGCTGGATCTCAAGGCGGGGGAGCTGCATCTGGTGAGCCCGTCGGTCTATCGCTTCGGCTTTAAACGGGCCTGGCACGGTCGCCGGATGCTGGCGCAACGGTTGTCAGATCTGCAAGCAGCCTGAGTCGACTATTTTCTCGACAATTCCCGGCAAAGCTCAGATACTGCCAGTGACTCGAATTGATCTTGTCTGCACTGTTAACCCAAGAGATCAATCACTTGACGACAGTGTGGAGAAGGCCACGGCATGAAGCCATGGCAGGTCCGGCATAGGGGTTGTGCCCTTACCGTTATGCTGGGAATTGCATAGAGAAGGCACCTTGAATCGAGAGTGGATGGCATGAAGATTTACGTAGGAAATCTGTCGTACCGGATGACGGCCGACGAACTGAAAACCCTGTTCAGCCAGTTTGGACAGGTCGACAAGGTTGATATCATCATCGACCGCGATACCGGCCAGTCAAAGGGGTTTGGTTTTATTGAAATGCCGGTCAATGGTGATGCCGAGAAGGCCATCGCTGGTCTGCATGGCACAGAAGTCGGTGGCCGTACCATCACCGTCAACCAGGCCAAACCGAAGACAGATGCTCCCCGTGGTCGCCCGCAACAGCGCCACCGCTAAGGTACCTCGGCAATAAAAAAACGGCATGGGTTTCCCCCATGCCGTTTTTGTTTCTGGACGTTTTGCTGTTATCAGGGGACGTCGTAACCGAGCGCTGCCTTGCGGATGCGGAACCACTGCTGGCGATTGAGGGCGATGGATTCGGCGGCCACGGCGGCAGCAATCCGCTCCCGTTTGCCGGAGCCAATCAATGGCAGCGGCTGGCTTGGCAGCATCATTACCCAGGCGTAGACCACCTGCTCGATAGTCTGGGCACCCACTTCCTGACGGATCTGCTCCAGTTCGGCACGCAGCGGGGCATAGGTGTCATCGCTGAACAGTCGGCCGCCGCCGAGACATGACCAGGCCATCGGCTTGATGCCAAGTTGCTGGCACTGATCCAGGGTACCATCGAGGGTCCCTTCCTGATGAAGCGGCGAGATCTCCAGCTGGTTGGTGACCAGCGGGAAGGGGAGGCGCGATTGCAGTAGCTCGAACTGACGGGCGGTGAAGTTGGATACCCCGGCGTGCTTGATCTTGCCCGCCTGTTTCAGGGTGATAAAGGCGTCGGCCACTTCATCGGCGTTCATCAGGGGATCCGGGCGGTGGATCAGCAGCAGGTCCAGATGGTCGGTGCCGAGCTTGCGCAGCGAGGCCTCGGCGCTGGCGATGATATGGTCCTTGCCGGTGTTGTAGTGGTTGAGAGCATGCTCCGGCTTGGCGGTGAGGGCGATACCGCACTTGGTGACGATCTCCATCCGGCTGCGCAGGGAAGGCTCGAGGCGCAGGGCGCGACCAAAGGCCTCTTCGCACTGGTAGCCACCATAGATATCGGCGTGATCGATGGTGGTGACCCCCAGATCCAGATGATATTTCATCAGATCGAGCAGAGCGGCCGGAGAGAGCTGCCACTCCATCAGGCGCCAGTAACCCATGATGAGGCGAGAGAAGGTGGGGCCTTGCGGATGCAGGGCGACACGGGATACAGACATGGTTGACTCCTTGAAAAACACGATGCGAAAACGATGCGCAACATAGATGACTGCGGGCATCTTGGCCTCATGTGGTTGGCAAAGCAATAATGGGCAGTGGCATGATTCGAACTTTGGTTCTGATCGCAGAGTAGGAGAGAGTTGGATGGAAGGATTTGCCGAGCGCTTGCAGAGCCTGATCGGGGAGATGAGCGTGAGCGCGTTTGCCCGCAAGGTGGGGCTCAGTGAAGCGCTGATCCGCAAATATTTGAAGGGAGCCGAGCCTGGCCTGGCGCGGGCCAACCAGATCGCCATGGGGGCCAACTGCTCGTTGGAGTGGCTGGCAACCGGCTGCGGTTATCTCTACCGTCAGGCGGAAGTGGTAGACAGGGAGGCGCTGGCAGCGGCGCAACTACTGCTGGGCGAGCAGCAACCCGGGGTGGGGCTGCCCGATGAGGAGGCACTGGTCACCCTGCTCGCCTATTACCAGTTTTTGCGCACCCACAAGAAAGCGGACGGTTTTCTCGACTTGGCGCTGGCGCGGGAGTTTGGTCGCCATCTGGGGGAAGCGTGATGAGGGGCATATTACCCTTTGGTCGTGTCACGGCCGGTTGATTATTCTGATACGCTCTAAGCAAGATAACTCTCCATGGAATGGGCGATGAGCTACTTGATCCTCGGAAGCGGTGCGCTGGGCTCGGCGCTGGCAAGAGAGCTGATGGCAAGGGGGGAGTCCTTCCTTCTGGCCGGGCGCACCTATCCAAAAGGGATCGAGATGGGGGCTTTCTTCCCGCTGCAAGAGGTGGACGCCATCTCGTTCGACGCCCTGTTTACCCTCTACGACACCGATCCGCTTCCCACTGTGGTGATCAACACCATCGGCCTGTTGCACGATGTCAGCTTTATGCCAGAGCGGCGGGTCGAAGAGGTGCACCCCAAGTGGCTGTGCGACAGCCTGCTGGCCAATGCCTGGCCAACACTGGCGCTGGCTGCCCGTTTCAGTCGGTTGATGGGCAATGACCATCCGCTGTGGCTCTGCGCCATCTCTGATCTGGCGGGCTCCATCACCGCCAATCTGGAGGGGGGACGTTACAGCTACCGGATGAGCAAGGCGGCCCTCGACATGGGGGTGAAAACTCTGGCCCTTGAGTGGGCGCAGCGTTTCCCGCAAGCAGGGGTGGTGGCAGTAGCGCCCGGCTTGATGGACTCCCCGATGAACGCTCCCTTTCTGAGCGAGTTGCCTTTGGAACAATTACAGGATCCTGCCGAGGTGGCGGTGAAACTGCTCAATCTAATCAAGGGGTTATCGTTGACCCAATCGGGTCAGCTACTGGATCTCAACGGTCAGCCGCTGCCTTGGTAAATCCCGCCTGCGGGTTCTATGGACGTCTATTGGCTTCACATTCTGCTCATGCGCCCCTTGCCAAGCGAGGGGCGCATAGCTAACGTCACTCTCCTGTTTCAGGAGGGATCTCATGCGCTATATCGATTTACGAAGTGACACCGTCACCCAGCCTACTGACGCCATGCGTCAAGCCATGCTCCACGCCGAAGTCGGTGACGATGTCTATGGTGAAGATCCGGGCGTCAACGCGCTGGAGGCCTTTGGGGCCAGATTGCTGGGCAAACAGGCGGCGCTGTTTGTACCGTCCGGCACCATGTCCAATCTGTTGGCGGTGATGAGCCACTGTCAGCGCGGTGAGGGGGCCATCCTCGGCAACGCCGCTCACATCTATCGCTATGAAGCGCAGGGGAGTGCCGTGCTGGGCTCCGTAGCCCTGCAACCCTTGCCGATGCAGCGCGATGGCACACTGGCATTCGATGATATCAAGGCCGCGCTGGCCCCTGATGATGCCCACTTCGTCCAGACTCGCCTGATCTGCCTTGAGAACACCCACAACGGCAAGGTGCTGCCGCTCTCCTATCTGCAGGAGATGGGGGCATTTGTTGCTGAACGTGGCTTGAAGCTTCATCTCGATGGCGCCCGGCTCTTTAACGCCGCCGTGGCCAGCGAGACCCCGGTCGAGGTGATCGCCGCTCCATTTGATAGCATCTCTATTTGTCTCTCCAAGGGGTTGGGGGCTCCGGTGGGCTCGCTGCTGGTGGGCAGCCACGATTTCATCGCCCGTGCGCGCCGCCTACGCAAGATGCTGGGAGGTGGCATGCGTCAGGCGGGGATTCTGGCGCAAGCCGGTCTGTTTGCCCTCGAGCAGCATGTGACCCGCCTGGCCGATGATCACCGCCGTGCCAAACGGCTGGCCGAAGGGTTGGCTGCACTGCCGGGCATCGAGCTCGACCTCTCGCTGGTGCAGAGCAACATGGTGTTCCTGCGGCTGCGTGAGGGGGAATCGGCCCCTCTGCTCGCTTTTATGAAGGAGCGGGGTATCCTCTTCTCCGGTTACGGCGAGCTGCGGCTGGTGACTCATCTGCAGATCAACGATGACGATATTGAAGAGGTGATCGACGCCTTCACCGAGTATCTCGGGGCGCGTTGAGACGGCTGGTCAGGTAGAGGTTATACCAAGACCTGTTCATACCGAAATAACAGAGGGCGCCGCGGCGCCCTCTGTTATTTGCTGCAAGCTCAAGCCTGCCGCTGGCCGCTCATCAGCATGGCCTCATCGGTGGCATCGTAGATCATCACCGCGATGTGGGTCACCTGACCGCCGAAATCGGCCAGTGGTACCAGCGTCAGGTTCTGGAACATGTGGGGGGCCGAGCCGGTAATGGGGCGGTAGTTGGAGAAACGTAGCAGATAGGGCTTCTGCTCCCAGGTACTGAAGGCGCGGTTGTTGAGCTTGAAGACCATGTTGGCCTTGCGCTCGAACCAGGCTCTGTCCACATCGGGGAAGAGCTCGAACAGTACGCCATCGCGCACGTCACTGGCCAGTCGGCCGCTGTGGCTCTCCATAAAGCCGTTCCACACCTGTACCTTGTACTCCTTGTCGAGCACTACCAGGCCTACGTCCAGGTTCTGGACTATGTTCATCAACCAATGAAATTCACGGATTTCCATAGTCACTCCTAGAGCATGTGCATGATTTTGTTGTTCATGGTGGCGATGGAATCTTCGGTAAACAGCAGCAGCAGATCACACTGCACCGCGTAATCCTGGATCCGGTAGTTGATCTCGATGGCGAGCGTGCGGCGCCAGCGACTCTTGTTGGTGTTGATCAGCTCGTTGATGGGTCTGTGCTGGCCGAGCACCACCGGATGCCCCTGACTGAAGGGGGTGTCGAGCTGGTTGGCGTAGCCGCGCAGGAAGGCGCCGATCAGCACGTTGGCGGTATCCATCAACAGCTCCAGTTCGGCGGTGCGATCCAGCGTCCCCTGATGGTTCATCAGCTTGGCCAAATCTTTGAAGCTGGAGTCATGGAACAGGATCAGCGCTTCACCGGCGATCCCAGCTCCGATAAACCCCTGACAGACGGCGGAGAGGGTATCTGAATCCGCAGCGGCCGAGAGGGCCATATGCAACTCTGATACTTCCAGCACGTTGACGTTGGGGATAGGCAGTACCACGAAGGCGTTGAGCAGACGAGCCAGCAAGTCGGCCGCCTGACCCATGGAGACGTTGGCCAGCTCCTGATAGACATCGCGGATTTCGGGGGTGATCTTGACGCCTGCATCGGCTACAACGCCGTTTGGCTGCTGCTCGGGGGCGCTTGGTTGACCGCTCGGGGCGGCACTCCAGAAATCATGCTTTTTGAGCAGGGCGAGCAGGGTTTCTGGGGCGGCGGGTTTCTTGATGAAATCGAGCGCCCCCAGCCCCATGACCCGTTGATAGGCCTCTGGTTGGATATCCCCGGAGACCACGATCACCTTGTTGCGTAGACCCTCCCGTTGGAGGGTCTCCAGCACGCCGTAACCGTCCATTTCCGGCATGGTCAGATCGAGGAAGATGAGATCGCCATGACCCATCAGCACCTGTTCGATCCCTTCGAGACCATTGGCTGCGTAGTGCAAATCGACTTTCCAGTCGGCCGGGAGCGCCCGCGCCAGCTGTTTGCGGGCAAACCCGGAGTCATCACATATCAATACATTCATGGCGTTAGGCAGGCTCTGTTGGCAAGGGATGCTATAAGTGTGGCCCGCTAACGGTCAGATGCAATGGGTGAGGCTATCACCTTGTGAAAATTGGTTGTCCCACTGCCGATTGCGATAGCGTGCTGAGTATTTTTCAACAAATTCAACGAACATCTTAACACGCAACGGAGCGAACTGGTGCTGGCAACACAACATGTAGAAGGGGCGATTGCCGGTTTGCCAGTCGGTCAGTACCGGCACCAGCTGCTCGTCATGGAGGAAGCTGCTCAGATAGTGCAGCGGGGCATTGACGATCCCCAGATGACGCCGGGCTGCGCGTACCGCGGCCTGGGTCTGGTTGACGGTCAGTTTGGCGCTGCGTTTGATGCAGACGCTCTGGCCATCCTTGTCGGTCAGCTGCCAGTGCTGGTGAGGCCAGCAGTAGATGAGATCATGCTCTTCCAGCTGGTTGGGATGGGAGGGAGTGCCCTTCTTGGTCAAATAGAGTGGTGAGGCAAACAGGCCGTACTCGATATGGCCGAGACAGATCGCATTGGGCAGCGACTGGGGCAGCTCACCGTTGAAGAACACCAGATCCCGATCATTGTCGAACAGGTGCTGGTGATCATTGGTCTGGGTAATATCGAACTGTACCTCGGGATAGTGCAGTCCGAATTCGGCCAGCATATCGATGAGGATGGTGTTGGAGAGCGCGATCGGCGCAGCTATCCGGATAAGCCCTGTGATATCGGCCTCTTGACCCTGGATCTCGCTGGTGGCCTGCTCGATTTGCGCGAGTGGCGTGCAGAGACGTTCGTAGTATCTGAGGCCATCATCGGTAAGGCGGAGCTTGCGGGTAGAGCGATGTAGCAGGGAGCAACCCAGTTGCTCTTCCAGCTGGGAAATGCGTCGACTGATGGTGCCTGTTGGCATGCCCAGTGCGGCTGCAGCGTGGGAGAATCCTCCCTCTTGCACCACCTTGACGAACAGGTAGAACTCTTCGATGTGCTTCATAAACGCTGTTCTGGGTGTAACAAGGGAGCAACCATAAAAAGAGCGTTCCGGGTTGGCAAGGGTAATTCAGCGTTTAATTGATCTGGATTCGATTTCTGTTGATACCAGTTATCCACCCGCCCGTCATCTCAGTTTCCCCGAGCTGGTGATTATTTCGGCACGATGCCAAATGGTACTGCGGCAGTGATGTTTGCCATATTCCCTGATTTGTTCCGCTATAACCGCAGGCGAAGGCCGATATTGCAACCTGATGGAAGGACACAGGGTTGCTCTGCGTGCTCAGCCGGGGCAGTTTTCCATCCCCAGTCAATGTGATGCAGATCATATATTCGGGTTTTGCTCATTGCCTGTTGAAAAATGAATTTGGGGTATATCAATTCCGCCTTAGTGAACTATTTTTGTCCGATTTGGCGTTTTTTTGGCTGTTTATCCATCCGCTTGGTTAATTAATGGAAGCTTTGTGACAGAGAGTGATGACTATTTCCACCATTGATTTAAATGTTAATAACAAATTTATCGCAGCAAATATGCAATTGCTCTTTCAAGGTCTCGAGTGGATAGCTCTTAGTGCTTGTTTTTACTGGGGAAAAAAGTTAAAAATCGACTATATGATTTGCTTGGATTAACAGGGTCCTTGGCTGAGTCCTTTGTAGTATTGCCGTACAGGCTGCCCTGTTGTTGATATCTGAAATAGTTTTGTCCGCTCTTGGCTATGTGAAAAGGGATAATGGCCGAGAGGTATTTGCACCTTGCATTCTGCAGCTAGCGGTTTGCCAGATCTGTTTTCCGGTTAACCAGTGACCATCCAGCATGAATGACCTTGACCAGATGAATACGCTTGACGAACGGTTACTGAAGACGATGGATGTTCTGCATACCCCGATCTGGGTTTATGACATCGAGCATCACCATATTTTCTGGGCAAACAGCGCCGCGCTCTCCGTGTGGGAGGCGACGTCTCTCGACGAACTCTGCTCCCGCGACTTCTCTGCCGATATGGCAACCGCCATCGATCTGCTGCTACAGCGCTATCTGGGTGATTTTCAGCAGGGGCGCAGTTACAACGAGTGGTGGACCCTCTCCCCAAAGGGGGTCAAGAAGCAGATCTATCTGCGCCTCTCCGGTATTCAACTGGCTGGCCGGCTGATGATGATGACCGAAGCGGTGCTCGACTCCGATACCCTCTATCAGGAGTCCTCGCTGGCAACCGGCGATACCCTTGCCTGCCTGTTCGATAGCCATGGTGTGTTCGAGAGTGGCAACTATCACTTCGAAATGTGTTTCGGCCATCAGGTCGCCAAGCTCTCCCAGGTTTTCTCCGGCAATGATGACAGCTTCTACCAGAAGCTCTCCCGTCTCGATGAAGTTGTGACCGAGGGGGAGTGCCGTACCCTCAAGGGGATGCGCTGGTTCCAGTATCAGTTCCGCTATATCCAGCAGGGGGCCCGCATTCTGCTCACCATGCGGGATATTACCGATCGCAAACTCGAAGAGCTGGAGCATCGCCACCTCGCCTGGCACGACTCCCTGACCGGCCTGCTCAATCGCTATGGCTTGATGAAATCCCTTGAGGCCTATTGCGGGCTGGGGGAGCGTTTCGCGCTGGTGTTCATGGATCTGGACAACTTCAAGTTGGTCAACGACAACTACGGCCACAAGGCGGGAGATCGCCTGCTGGAGCGGGTCGCCGGTCGCCTCAAACAGATTTGCCCGCGGGATGTGGAGCTGGCTCGCCTCGGTGGCGATGAATTCACCGCACTGGTGCCGCTGGGCAATCAGGGGGATCGGGCGCAAGAGGTGGCCGATCAGATGCTCTCCCAGATGACCAAGCCGCTGCAACTGAGCGGGCTGCCGGAGGTGACCATCGGTGGCAGTATCGGTATCGCCATTTATCCCGATGATGCAGATGACGGGGACAACCTTATCACCCGTGCCGATATGGCCATGTATCAGGCCAAGCAGATGGGGCGGCTGCGCTGGCAGCGTTTCACCCCCAGCATGCAACAGACCCTGCAGCGCAAGCTCAATCTCAAACAGTTTCTGGCCAAGGCCATCGGCCGTCAGGAGCTGAGCCTCTGTTACCAGCCGCAGGTCGATGCCGCCAAACGGCGTCTGATCGGTTACGAGGCCCTGCTGCGTTGGTACAACCCGGTGCTCGGCCATGTCTCGCCGGTGGAATTTATCCCGCTGGCCGAAGAGATGGGGCTGATCCGCGAGATCGGCAGCTGGGTGCTCTCCACCGCGCTGGCACAGGTCGCCAGCTGGCAGAAGCGCTTCCATCAGCGAGTGCCGGTCTCCGTCAACCTCTCCGGTTTCCAGCTCTCGTCGGCGTTGCCCGGGCAAGTTCGCCAGCAGCTGGAGCTGCACGGGGTGGATGCCTCCCTGTTGACGCTGGAGCTGACCGAAACCGTGCTGATGCTCGATATGAAGGGGTGCCTCGGCATTCTCGACGATTTGAGCGAGCAGGGGATCAAGATTGCCATCGACGATTTCGGTACCGGCTACTCCTCGCTGGCCTATCTCAACCGGTTGCCGATCAACAACATCAAGCTGGATCGCTCCTTCGTGGTCGGCCTCAACTTGCCGGTGATCCGGGCGACTGCGGCCATGGCCACCAATCTGGGATTGGGGATCATGGCCGAAGGGGTGGAGGAGCCTCACGAGCTGGCCGCTCTGCAGACCCAGGGGTGCCATGTGTTCCAGGGATATCTGTTCAGCAAGCCGCTGACAGTGGCACAAGTCGAGGCGAGCGGTTTCGTGGTGGAGTGCCAGGTCGGGCGTTATCCACTGCTAGATGTCGTGATGGCAGAGTAACAAGTGTGCGTTAGGCCACAACTTGGGATTTTATTCCGCAATATTTAATCAAAATTAATCATTCTTTTGCGATCGGTCATGAGACGGATTGGCTGGAGTTGCTAGCATGCGACCTCGTTTCTAGGGAAAGGAGTATCGCAATAATGAGTCATGCTGCTGTCAATGACCGTCCAGCCAGCCCTCCCAAAGGTTGGCTGAACCGTTTCCTCAATGGCGTCGAGAAAGCCGGGAACAAATTACCCGACCCCGCCATGCTGTTCCTCTACGCCTTGTTGATCGTCTGGGTCGGCTCCTGGGTGTTGTCACAATTCCAGTTTGATCTGGTCAATCCCCGTACCGGGGAGGCGGTAGTGGTCAACAACCTGCTGACCGGTGCCGGTCTGGCCGAGTTTCTCTCCACCATGGTGACCACCTTTACCGGCTTTGCCCCGCTGGGGATCGTGCTGGTGGCCATGCTCGGGGTCGGGGTGGCCGAGCAGTCCGGTTTTATCAATACCGGTCTGAAAAAGTTGCTCAAAGTGACGCCTGCCCGTTTTCTCACTCCCATGCTGATCCTGGTAGCGATCGTCAGCCACACCGCCGCAGATGCGGGTTATGTGCTGGTGATCCCCATCGGTGGCATCATCTTCCACGCTGCCGGACGCCATCCGCTGGCGGGGATCGCCGCTGCCTTTGCCGGCGTTTCCGGCGGTTTTGCCGCCAACTTCCTGCCCTCCGGCGGGGATGCGCTGCTGCAGGGCTTTACCCAGTCCGCCGCTCAGTTGCTCGATCCTGACTACATGGTCAACACCCTGTGCAATATCATCTTTACCGGTGCCTCTTCGTTGCTGATCATCTGCGTCGGCTGGTTCATCACCGAAAAGGTGGTGGAGCCGCGCCTCAAGCATGTGGCGCTCAACGAGGATCTGGAGAGTGCCGACGAGATGGGGCGCTACAGCGCGCAAGAGAGCCGGGCCTTCAACTGGGCCGGGTTTGCCATGCTGGCGGCTATCGTGCTGCTGGCGCTGGCGCTCTCCCCGAGCGATTCACCGCTGCGTGCTGCCGATGGCTCCCTGACCACCTTTGCCGCGCCGGTGATGAAGTCCATTGTGCCGCTCATCTTCCTGCTCTTTATCCTGCCCGGGATTGTCTACGGCTTTGTCGCAGGCAGCTTCAAGAGTGGCAAGGATGTGATCGATGCCATGTCGGCCACCATGAACAAGATGGGCTCCTACATGGTGATGGCCTTCTTCTGTGCGCTCTTTATCAAGGCGTTTGGTGACTCCAATCTGGGCACCCTGCTGGCCCTCTCCGGTGCCGAAGTGCTTTATGCGCTGGCGCTGCCCGGTGAGGTGACCATCGTCGGGATGATCCTGCTCACCGCCAGCGTCAATCTGGTAGTCGGCTCGGCCTCCGCCAAGTGGGCGTTGATCAGTCCGATCCTGGTACCCATGCTGATGGCGGTGGGGATCTCCCCCGAGCTGACCCAGGCGGCCTATCGGGTCGGGGATTCCGCCTCCAACATCATCACCCCGCTGATGGTCTTCTTCCCGCTGGTGGTGGTCTATTGCCAGCAGTATGTGAAGAGCACCGGGATCGGTACTCTGGTCTCCATGATGCTGCCCTACTCGCTGGCCTTCCTGGTGAGCTGGACGATTTTCCTGCTGCTCTACTGGGCGCTCGGATTCCCGCTCGGGTTGCAAGCCCCTTACGTCTATCCGGCCCCTTAAGCTGGGTGTGCGAGGGAGCCTTGGGCTCCCTCGTTTTTTTCGCTATGGTGTTACCTCATTTTGGAGGTGCCATGAATCAGACCATCGATCTTATCCTTTCCCATCGCTCCATTCGTCAGTTCACTGCCGAGCCGATCGCCCCGCAGCAGCTGGATGCCATTCTCGCCGCCGCCCAGTCCGCCTCAACCTCGAGCTTTTTGCAGGTGACCAGTATTGTGCGAGTCTGCGAGCCCGAGGCGCGTCAGCAGTTGGCCATGCTGGCGGGCAATCAACCCTATGTGGTGCAGGCGGCCGAGTTTCTGGTCTTCTGCGCCGATTACCACCGCCACACCCAGATCGTGCCCGAGGCCCAGACCGGCTATGCGGAGCAGTTGCTGATCGGAGCCATCGACGGCGCCCTGATGGCGCAAAACGCCTTGCTGGCGGCGCAGTCGCTGGGGCTGGGCGGGGTCTATATCGGCGGCATTCGCAACCATCCGGCCGAGGTGAGCGAACTGCTCGGCTTGCCCCATCAGGTGATCCCGCTGTTTGGCCTCTGCCTTGGTCATCCTGCTCAGCAGCCGGAGCAGAAACCCCGTCTGCCCAGGGGATTGGTGGTGCATCAGGAGCGCTACCAGCACGAGCTGGATCGCGACCTGCTGGCCCGGTACGATCAGCAGATCGCGGACTACTATCAGGCCCGCAGCAGCAACAACAAGCAGCAGACCTGGAGCGGCCAGATCCGCGCCATTCTGGGCAAGGAGTCCCGCCCTTTCATGCTGGGATTCCTGCAATCGCGGGGCTTTAACCTTAAGTAATGGCGCTGATGGGCGATACTATGGGGAGGTGACCGTCATGGTCATCATCCCCTGATCCTGCAATCTCTCCCTGAGACCGGGGGCACAGCTTGGTGACAAATCGTGGGCAAGGGGGGATCTGCAGGCTACCTTAAGTGGGTAAGCTGTTGTAGGATCGCGCAATTGGATAGGAACAGGGGTTTGGACATCCTATGATTTTAACTTTGGTATTGCTGTCTATTGGCGCACTCCTGTTTTTGGTTATCGCCTATAACGTGGTGCAGCAATATAAGCAGAAGGCAGAGGCGGACAAGCGTCACGCCGTTGCCAGACACAAGACGGTGGCTGACGAGACCGAAGAGGTGTTGCTGAACGTCAATCTGGTGCCTTTCTCCAAGAACATGGTGTTGCTGTTGCAGCACCGGATCCTCGATGCCTATCGCGCCATCGCCCAGGTGATGCCGAACAATCAGATCAAGCAGCGCATCGTTGATGTGCAGACCCAGATCAAGAATGTGCAGGAGAACTACAGCGTGCAGGATGAGGGGCAGTTCAAGACCCCGGAGTCCGATCGTCAGGCGATCCAGATGCTGCAGCTGGTCAAGAAGATGCGGGCCGTGCTGCGGGTCGAGCACAACAAGGGCAAGATTGACCCTCAGGGGTTTGCCCAGGAAGAGCGCCGCCTCGAGCTGATGCAGCTCAAGATCAACATCTCCAATCTGGTCAAGCGGGCGATGGATGCCCGCATTCAGGGCCAATATGGCACTTGCCGCCAGCTCTATACCAAGGGACTCTCTGCCATGGCGAGCGTGGGCGACAAGGATCCCTATCTGCTGGCCCGTGAAGAAGATATGCGTCAGGGGCTCAAGGAGCTTGAAGAGCTGCAGCAGCAAAATAGCGCGCAGGATCTGCAAAACATCAAGGACAAGGAAGCCGACGAGCTCGATGTCCTGTTTCAACCCAAGAAGAAATGGTAAGCATGTCCCATCCACTCGATTCCACACTGGGGCCAATGGCCCCATTTGTTTCTCAGCTGTTGGCCGAACTGGCCGCCACTGGCGTCACCATTTCCCGGCCAACGGTAGATCACCTCTGTTATCGGGCGGCTACCCTGCAGGAGTACCGCGCGCTATGTGCTGTGCTGGCTGAGGCGGGCTCCTTGCTGGTGGAGGGTATGATTGGCGGACGTCCCATCGCCACCTATCAGTTGCATCAGCCTCTGTTGGCTGGTGAGGTACAGGTACCCTGTATCGAGCTGGCTGCACCGAAACCAGGTCGCGTCCATCAGGCGGGGCTGGAACATATCGAGCTGGTGGTTACTTCACTGCAAGATCTGGTAGCGCGCTATCCCGAGCAGCCATTCAAAACCGGCAACATGCAGGATACCCGCAACCCCGATATTGGCCTGATGTTGCCCTCCGGACAGATCAAGTTTCATCTGCGCTCGCTGGCTGAGGTGATCGCCGAAGAGGTGGCGACCGGTGCTGTGGTTGCGGTGCCTGCGGATTATTTCGATCAGGAGTGATCCTGCTCTAAATACGGTGCGAGCCTGACAGGCTCTTGAATAACGCAGCAAAAGGGGTCACCGGTGTGACCCCTTTTGTTATGGCTCTGTCCCAATTACGTGTTGAAAGGCTAATCTTGAAGTAGGCCATCACCTTGAGGTCTACCATCATGGATACCCCAGCCTTTCAACACCTGTTGTCCCTTTTTCCCCAGTTAACCCTGCGCCAGCGCCGTGTTGCTCAGCAGGAGCTTACTGCACCCCACACCATTACCTCGCTCAATACTCAGTTACCGGCATGCAGTGGCTGCCCCCATTGTCAGGCCGATGTTACCCAGCTGGCGCCTTGGGGATGGAGTCGGGGACTGCGCCGCTACCGTTGCAAACTGTGTCTGCGCACCAGCACCGTTCTGACCAAGACGCCCTTGGCCAGATTGCGTAAAGCACAGTGCTGGGAAGACTACGCGCAAGCTCTCATCGAAGGACTGACTGTCCGCCAGGCCGCGCGGCGCTGTGGGGTCAGCAAAAACACCGCGTTCCTCTGGCGTCACCGATTCTTGCGCGCGATGGCAACCCATCAGGCCACCCGGGAAGAGGGCATTGTTGAGGTGGATGAGACCTTCTTCCTTGAATCGTTCAAGGGGCAGCGGGGACTGCCGCGTCCACCACGTCATCGCGGTGGTAAAGGTCGAACTCGTGGAACCGGGCCAGATTACATCCCGGTGATGGTGGTACAAGACCGTGCAGGCCACCATGCGGATTTCCAGTTGGAGAAAATAAATGCCGATACGGTCATCGCAGTGTTGAAGCCGTTGGTGTCACCGGATGCGGTGCTGTGTAGCGATGGGGCGGGTGTGTATGCCTGTTTCAGCAAGGAACAGGGTATAACCCATCAGGTGGTGCGCAATCGTCAAGGCGAACGGGTAGTCGGTGCGTATCACATCCAGCATGTGAACGGATATCACCATCGGTTGAAAGAGTGGATGGAGCGGTTCCATGGCGTGGCGACGCACTACCTGAAGAACTACTTGGGTTGGCGCCGGATGCTGGAGCGTTACGGAAAAGGCGTAAATATCAAAACATGTTTGCATGAGGCGCTGGGGCGCCCCATGCAACACGTAATTGGGACATAACCT